>JBKQMK010000441.1:0-3123 GCA_052146735.1 Desulfomonilaceae bacterium
GAGGTGTGCCGCTGCAGACTGCGGCGGCTGATAATCTTAGCCAGATTGAAACGGACAGGAGATCAACTCACATGCTTTCCCAAACTGTAGCTGTTCCATCAATGCATCCCGGAGGATTGGACGCCGCGCGTTCGGGCCACTTCGGGCATTGCGATGTTTTTACTCTGATACACGTCGAGAACGGAGAAATCGGCGACGTTTCCGTGGTGCACAATCCGCCTCACCAGCAGGGAGGATGTCAAGCGCCTGTAAATCTCCTGCAACAGAGCCGTGCAGACGCTCTAATAGTGGGAGGCATCGGCATGAGGCCCCTCATGGGCTTTCGTCAGGCGGGCATCGATGTCTATTACGGCCCGGAAGGTGAGACAGTGGGAGCGGTTATTAAACATCTGATAGAGGGGAGGCTCCGGCTGATAGAAGCACAAGAAGTCTGTGGTGGAGGGAGTTTCTGAAAGGCCCAACGGGAGGCACACATGAGAATTGCTATTACAGCTACCGGAACCGATGTCGACTCTCAGGTCGATCCCCGATTCGGCAGAGCCCAGTTCATCTTGATACTCGAAGAGAGCGGGGCCATCGTCGAAGCAGTAGACAACTCGCAGAACCTGAATGCCATGAGGGGAGCAGGAATTCAGGCCGCCAAGATCCTTTCAGACAAGAAAGTGGACGTGCTCATGACGGGTCATTGCGGACCAAATGCCTTTACGACACTCAAAGCTGCGGGAATAAAGGTTGGCATCGAGCAATCAGGCACGGTTAAAGACGCCCTGGACCGCTTCAATCGGAAGGAAGTGGAGTTTGCCGATCAGCCCAATGTGGAAGCTCATTGGTAGAGCACATGATCATAAGCATAGCCAGCGGAAAAGGAGGGACGGGCAAGACTACCGTAGCGACCAGCTTTGCAGCGGTGCTCGGTTCCAAAGCGCAGTTGCTGGACTGTGACGTGGAAGAGCCCAATTGCCACATCCTCATGAAGCCTATCTTGCAAACGCGTGAATCCATAACCGTTCCTGTGCCGATTGTCGATATGGACAAGTGCACGCTCTGCGGGAAGTGCGGCGAAGTATGCCGGTTCAGCGCGATCGTAATGATCGGGGATCAGGTTCTCACCTTCTCGGAGATGTGTCACGGATGCGGGGGGTGTTCACTTCTCTGCCCGGAGAAAGCGATCAGTGAGGGTTCCCGAGAGTTGGGAGTCCGGGAAACAGGGTTCGCCGGACCGGTGGAATTCGTCCACGGACGTCTCAGGGTTGGAGAAGCGATGTCCCCTCCGCTCATACGAGCGGTCAAGGAAAAGATCAACCCCAACAAGGTTGCTATCCTCGATGCGCCTCCCGGCGCCTCCTGTCCGGTGGTCAACACGGTCATGGGATCGGATTTTGTCATTCTCGTTACAGAACCTACTCCTTTTGGGCTGCACGATCTAAGAATAGCAGTCGACGCGATCTCTCACCTCGCAATTCCTCTCGGCGTGATTCTGAACCGCTCAGACGTGGGAGACGCAGAGGTACAGAAGTTCTGCGTTGAGAGGGGCATACCCCTGCTGGCAGAGATACCGCACAGTCGGAAGATAGCGGAGGGCTATGCGAGGGGCAATCTCCTCGCAGTCTCAGCTCCTCAATACATTAAGATGTTTCTTGAACTGCTTGAGCGGATACGCGAATTGATCAACGGCAGCCGGCCAGGTCTCAAGGTGTCGATATCATGAAGGAACTCGTGATAATCAGCGGCAAGGGCGGCACGGGCAAGACATGCCTGACAGCATGCTTCGCGTTCCTTGCCAAAGAGAAGGTGCTGGCCGACTGCGACGTAGACGCGGCTGATCTTCACATATTGGCTCATCCGAAAATCCTCCATGAGGAAGATTTTCGTGGTGGAGCCAAGGCCTGGATAGACCCGGTAAAATGTGTCAAATGTGGCGCATGTTCGGAAGCGTGCCGATTCGAGGCAATTTCCGAGAGCTTTGTTGTCAACCCTCTATCTTGCGAGGGATGCGGCGTTTGTTTTCATGTTTGTCCGGAACAAGCTGTCTCCCTTGAAGAAGGTCTCAATGGGCGTTGGTTCATTTCGGAGACGCGATTTGGTTCTATGGTACATGCTACATTGCTGCCAGGTGAAGAGAATTCCGGCAAATTGGTGGCGCTCGTCAGGAATCAGGCCAAGGTCTTGGCGAGAAAACATCAGACACCCCTGATTCTGGTGGACGGGGCGCCTGGAGTGGGTTGCCCCGTCATTTCTTCCATCACGGGAGCGGACCGCGTCTTGATAGTTACGGAACCGACACTCTCCGGGCTTCACGACATGGAACGCGCGATGCAGCTCGTGCGAGGCTTCAGGATTCCAGTTGCCGTCGTTGTCAACAAATACGACATAAACCTGGATGTGAGCAACCAGATAGAGGAATTCTCCGGCAAGGCACAAGCACGGGTTCTCGGAAGGATTCCATACGATCCTGAGGTCATCCGGACCATGGTGAAGCGCCGCTGCGTTGTTGAGAATGGGAACTCTCCGGCGAACGCTGCTATTCGCGAAATCTGGGAGACATTGGAACCGGATCTGTTGTCATGAGGAGTAGATTAGTGGAAGCCGAAAGGGTTGAAACGCGAGTCAAACAGGCGCTTGCGGAAATAATCGACCCGGAAATCAGCCTGAGCATTATACGCATGGATCTGATTCACGATCTGGCAGTGGCGACGGACGGATCGGTCAGCCTGATTTTCCGCCCCTCTTCTCCGATCTGCCCCATGGCGTATTCGTTGGCCAACTCCATCAAAAAAAGGCTCGAGACAGTTAAAGGGACAACTTCTATCAACATAAGGGTCGAGAATTTTGAGAGGGCTGCTCATCTTGAAAGTCTCCTGCAATCAACAGAAACAAGCGATCAAAGAAAGGTAGACTGATGCCGATCCACGAATACATGTGTTCGGATTGCGGTCACGTGAGTGAACTCCTCGTAGGTATAGGGAGAAACTCCGATGACCTCGTTTGTGCCTCTTGCGGCGGAAGCGGGCTGCAACAATTGATGTCGGCGCCGGCCATATCCATCAATAGCGAACCCACTAACCATACAGGTGGCTCTACCTGCTGTGGAAGCAGCCCTTCTAACAAAGGATGCGTGCCCGG
>JBKQMK010000442.1:0-18700 GCA_052146735.1 Desulfomonilaceae bacterium
TGGCAGGCCTGCCGAACCCCAGAGGCTGCGCATAAGTCCCATGTCACACGACGCTCAGATCATTTACCTGGACAACGCTGCCACAACATTTCCCAAGCCGCATGAAGTGCTTTCAGAAATGCAGGAAATGTACGCTCGCCTGGGTGTTTCGCCTGGAAGAGGCACCTACGATCTGGCAGCACAGGCTGAGGAAACTGTTTATCAGGTAAGAAACCAGATCTGCGATTTCTTCGGAGGAGACGACCCGGAACGGGTAATCTTCGGATACAATGCCACCGATGCGTTGAACACGCTTATTCTGGGCTTTGTCACTCCCGGTTGTCATGTCGTCAGCTCTCGGCTCGAGCACAATTCTGTGCTTCGGCCTCTGCACCATCTGCGTAGCGAAGGGATCATCAGCTATGACTTAGTACCTTTTGATGCCCAGGGATTCATTAGTCCCCATGATGTAGCGGAGTCCATCAAGCCGGAAACGAAGATGGTAATCCTCACCCGTGCCTCCAACGTCCTGGGAACGATTCAACCGGTTGAGGAGGTTGGCATCATATGCAGAGAACGTGGCGTGCCTCTAATTCTGGACATTACGCAGAGTGCGGGAGTGCTTCCGATAAACATGAAGAATCTTGGCGCGGACGCAGTGGCCTTCACGGGTCACAAGGCACTCATGGGGCCGACGGGTATTGGAGGTCTCGTCCTGAGAAGAGGCCTGGACATTCGCCCCACACGGTTTGGAGGAACAGGCATGGATTCAAGCAGTCTGCTTCAAACTGACACCTTTCCTCACCGTCTCGAAGCGGGTACCATCAACCTGCTCGGGATTATGGGCCTTTCAGCGGGAATCCGTTACGTAATCAAACGCGGCATAGAAAATACCTACCAGAACGAAATGACGCTCCTCAATTACCTCCGTGACGGGCTGGCCGAATTGGAACCAGTGCATATGTATTGCGGGGACAACCTGGATAATCATGTTGCTGTTCTACTGTGCAACATCGAAGGCATGGACGCTCAGGATTTGGGGGACATTCTCGACGGCGATTTCCATGTCGCCGCACGGAGCGGACTTCATTGCGCTCCATTGGTGCATCTCGACTTAGGCACTTCTCCTTCCGGCGGGGTTCGGTTCAGTCCGGGTCCGTTCAATACCTCTCGAGATGTCGATGCGGTTCTAGACGCCATGCGTGAAATCGTGACGTCGCGATGAAACGCGACAGTCGCGGGAATTGAACTAATCTTCGAGCCAGTCATAGTGTTCACTCACAAATGCTTATGGCAAATGACACTGATGGACGCCAGGTTCACTTGAGCCCTTGGTCGACTCTTGTGCAGGCTGGATAATTACTTGTAATATCAACACCTCCTTTTCTTGTGCCCAACAGAGTGAAACCACTGCCACCCGCAACGTGGCGCTCAAAAGACGGCGGAAAAGCAATGCGTTGTGGAAATGCCGGCAAAAGGATAACGCCGGTCGACACTGCCGGGCCCGCTGAATTCAGAAGTGAAAAATCTTGACTCCTCACGGCAATTGCGTCAAAGTGGACATATGTCCAGCAGGACGTAATTGGGACAATTATTGCACATCTTTGAGTTGGCAAACATCAAGGGATGCGGGCAGGTTTCGTAGCTGTTGATCATCCCATGCCGCAACAAGCATTCTAGCTGAGATCCTCACGTCGTTTTCAGGGGGGAAGTGTCCCTATGTTGCCAACGCTGAAAAACCCTTACAGCAGTTCCTGTCGAAAGGAGTCGTACGATGCAAAAGAAGTTGATCAGCATTAACGGTCTTACCAAGATGGTCCTCGCGGATCCTGAGGGATCTCTGGCCGATGTTTTGCGGGGACAATTCCGCCTGACCGGTACGAAAGTCGGCTGCGGTCAAGGACAATGCGGATCTTGCTCGGTTATTCTGGACGGAAAACTCGTCAAGTCATGCATCACGAAAATGAAGAGAGTCCAGGATGGTGCCAGGATTGTCACTATTGAAGGGGTCGGGACGCCCGATAATTTGCACCCACTTCAGTTGGCCTGGACCGTTCACGGTGGTGCCCAATGCGGGTTTTGTAGCCCGGGTTTCATAGTCTCCGCCAAAACGCTTCTGAATGAGAACCCCAATCCCACTAGAGAGCAAGTCAGAGATTGGTTCCAGAAGAACAGGAATGCGTGTCGGTGCACGGGGTACAAGCCTCTCGTGGACGCGGTGATGGATGCAGCGAAAGTCATACGGGGCGAGATGAGTGCCGCGGAACTGGCTTACAAGCTACCCGCAGACGGTAAAATTTGGGGAACCGCCTACCCGAGGCCCAGTGCAGTGGCCAAAGTTACGGGAACCATCGATTACGGAGCGGACCTTATCTGTAAGATGCCTCCGGGTACATTGCACCTGGCGCTGGTTCAGGCCAAAGTCTCCCACGCGAAGATTCTTTCGATCGACACGTCGGAAGCTGAGAGGATGGCCGGCGTTGAAAAAGTTGTCACTCACAAAGACGTCAAGGGGAAGAACCGCATCACGGGCCTGATCACGTTCCCCACCAACAAAGGAGACGGCTGGGACCGGCCGATTCTGTGTGACGAGAAAGTGTTCCAATTCGGCGATGCTCTGGCCATCGTATGCGCGGACACAGAAGCCAACGCCCGAGCTGCAGCGGAAAAGGTCAAAATGACGCTTGAAGAGCTTCCTCCGTACATGAGCGCTCCAGCAGCCATGGCGGATGATGCAATGGAGATTCATCCGGGAACCCCTAATGTCTATTACGAACAAAAGCGGGCCAAAGGATCGGACACAAAATCCCTCATGGAGTCCGCCGCATACGTCGTGGAAGGTGAATACTATCTTCAGAGGCAGCCACACTTGACCATGGAGCCGGATGTCGGGTTTGCGTATTTTGATGAAGACGGACGCCTGACGATTCATTCCAAGAGTATCGGAATTCATCTCCACCATGCCATGATTTGCGCGGGTCTGGGAACCGAACCGGAAAAGCTTCGACTGGTTCAGAATCCAGCGGGTGGAACGTTCGGATATAAATTCAGCCCGACAATGGAAGCCTTGGTGGGTGTTGCCGCGATTGCGACCGGCAAACCCGTAGCGCTGAAGTATGATTACTATCAGCACATCACTTATACTGGTAAGCGCTCTCCATTCTTTGTCAAACTCAAGTATGGTGCGGATAAGGACGGAAAGATTGCCGCTATGGAAAGCGACTGGATTGTGGATCATGGTCCGTATTCCGAGTTCGGCGATCTGCTCACAGTCCGGGGAGCTCAGTTCATCGGCGCGGGATACGGCATAGCCAACATTAGAGGCTTGGGGCAGACGGTGTGTACCAACCATGCCTGGGGCTCGGCCTTCCGGGCCTATGGTTCGCCTCAGAGTTTTTTCGCCTCTGAAAGCTTGATGGACGAGCTGGCCGCAAAAATGGGCAAAGATCCCCTGGAGTTGAGATACCTCAACGTGTATCGTCCCGGAGACACCACACCGACAGGCCAGACGCCGGAAGTGTTCAGCTTCCCGGAAATGATTGAAAAGCTCCGTCCCCTTTATGAAGAAGCCCTGCAAAGGGCGAAAAAGGAATCTACCCCCGAAACGAAAAAAGGCGTCGGGGTATCAATCGGCGTATACGGATGCGGCCTTGACGGACCGGATTCGTCCGAGGTGGGGGTAGAACTTGCTCCCGATGGCGTCATATTAACCTGTTCGTGGGAGGACCATGGACAGGGAGCGGACATGGGAGCGTTGGGAACTTGCCACGAGGGCCTGCGCCCCCTGGGAATCACGCCGGAGAAAATCAAGTTGGTGATGAACGACACTGCGATTGTGCCCAACAGCGGGCCTTCGGGCGGTAGCCGCCAACAGGTGATGACAGGCAACGCGATCAAGAACGGGTGCGAGATGTTGCTTAACGCCATGCGCAGGCCCGACGGAACTTACAGGACATATGACGAAATGAAGGCGGAGAATCTTCCTCTGAAGTATTCGGGCAAATGGACCGCGTCCATGTGTACTCCGTGCGATGAAAACGGTCAGGGAAATCCGTTCGTAGTGTATATGTACGGTGTGTTTATGGCCGAAGTAGCGGTCGACACGAAGACCGGCAAGACGCAGGTCGAGAAGGTCACGGTTGTTGCGGACATCGGAAAGATCAACAACAAGCTGGTTGTCGACGGTCAGATCTACGGTGGGGTAGCACAAGGCATCGGCCTCGCGCTTTCGGAAGACTTCGAGGACTTGGCCAAGCACACGAGTCTGATCGGGTGTGGCCTTCCGTTTGCAAAAGACATACCTGACCATTTCAAGATCATGTATGTGGAAAGCCCAAGGGAGAACGGCCCATTCGGAGCGGCAGGTGTGGGTGAACTGCCACTGACGTCCCCGCATGCCGCAGTAGTCAATGCAATTCACAATGCCACGGGCGTACGAATCAGGCACTTGCCCGCGCTTCCTGAAAAGGTGTTGGCTGGTATTCAGGCGCTTAAATAGGCCCCAGCAAAGGCAATTTTTTTCGGGGAAAACTCATTTTCAGTAGCGGGGTTTTCCCCGAATTCTTTTGTTATCGCAATCATTCCACCAGCTTCGAGATGGTCATGGATCAAAAGGAACTGCGGGAACTCGAAAATCTTTGCATCCAGGAACGTGCTCCCTGGTGTAGCGCCACCTGTCCGGTGCATGTAGATGCTCGCTCGATGAGCGCGGCAATGTCACAGGGCGACTTCGCCGCGGCAGCTAAGACTTTCCGAAAATCCGTTCCTTTTCCGGGGATCATCAGTCGAGTCTGCGACCATCCCTGCCAGAGCGTATGCAAGCGAAGAGAAGCCGGGTCAGCCGTTTCAATTCGGGCCCTGGAAAGAGCGGCCCTGACGTGGGCTCCTGTTTCGGAAGCTAAGGTGCTGGCTGCACAAACGAAGAATAAACGGGTGGCAGTTGTGGGGGCAGGGTTGAGCGGTCTTACAGCCTCGTTAAATCTGGCGAAAAAGAGGTATCAGGTAGTAGTTTTCGAATCCTCTGACAGATTGGGCGGAAGCCTGTCGGATTTCCCCGAAGCAGAATTGCCCCGTGAGGTAATTCTGGGTGACTTTGAAGTCTTGAGACATCTGCATGTGGAAATCCGGTTTAACACAACCGTGGGGAAAGATGTCTCAATTGAGCACCTTCAGAGGGATTTTGACGCAGTTTACGTGGGATCGGGGGTTGATAGCCTGAGCCAAATCGGACTGGAACTCAGCCCGGAAGGCGTGGTCTCAGTAGACTCCGAAACCTTAGAGACCGCTTTCCCAGGAGTATTTGCCGCGGGAAGTCTCGTGAGGAGAACCGAAGAGCGGTCGCCTATCCGGTCAATTTCCGATGGTCGCCGCGCAGCGATCTCCATTGACAGGTTCCTCCAGAATGTCTCTGTTTCCGCTTCTAGGGAGAATGAAGGAGGCTACGAAACGCGGCTATACACCAGTACGGATGGGATTGAGCCGCTTCCCGAAGTCGCTGTGTCCGATCCGAATGTGGGGTATTCCGCACAGGAGGCGATGCAAGAGGCACAACGATGTCTGCAGTGCGAGTGCATGGAGTGCGTTAAAGTTTGTGAATTCCTTTCCACCTTCAAGGGCTACCCCAAGAAGTATATCAGGCAGATTTACAACAATTTGTCCATCGTTATGGGCCAACGTCATGGCAACAAGCTAATCAATTCGTGCAGCATCTGCGGTCTGTGCAAGGAGGTCTGCCCGGAAGATCTTCATATGGGGGAAATTTGCAAGGCAGCCAGGGAAACCATGGTGAAGCAAGGCAAGATGCCTCCTTCGGCCCATGAGTTCGCCCTCCGGGACATGGCCTTCAGTAACAGCGAAAAGTGTGCTCTGAATAGCCATCAGCCTGGGATGAATTCCAGCAAGTACCTTTTTTTCCCAGGTTGCCAACTCAGTGCCTCTTCTCCTGAAAACGTAAAGAAGACATATTGTTACCTAACAGAACAGCTCGAAGGAGGGGTCGGGCTTGCGCTGCGTTGCTGCGGAGCCCCAGCGGATTGGGCGGGCCGAAAAGAAGCGTTTTCCCCGACAATGTCCGAGTTCGAGGCTCAGTGGGAAGAAATGTGCAGGCCGGAGTTGATTGCGGCTTGTTCCACGTGCTACTCGGTGTTCAAGACTTACTTGCCGCACATGAAGATGCGGTCTTTGTGGGAGGTGCTGGATAGGCTGGGATTACCCGACAGCGCTCGAATGGAGCCGTTGGCAATAGCAGTCCACGACCCCTGCACTTCCAGACATGAGAACCACATCCATGAAAGCGTTCGAAACATCCTTGCAAGGCTCGGGTACGAAATCCACGAATTGCCTCTCACTCGCGACCGAACGGAGTGTTGCGGGTACGGCGGGCTTATGTATTTCGCAAATCGAGACCTGGCTGAAAAGGTGATGCAACGCCGGGTTGAAGAAAGTCCTCACAACTACTTGGTTTACTGCGCGATGTGCCGGGATCATTTCAGCTCGAAGGGCAAGCCGACCTGGCACCTCCTGGATCTTATCTTTGGTCCGGGGGACCATGGCAAAGCCTCGCAAAGAGGCCCGGATTATTCGCAGAGACGGGAAAATCGGGCGCGACTCAAGAATTCCCTGCTGCAGGAACTGTGGGGTGACGAGGTGGCCACAGACCTAAGTCCTGAAATCACGAAATTACATATTCCCGAGGACGTCCGGGAGTTGATGGAACGACGAATGATCCTGACTGAGGATGTGCGACAGGTAGTAGAGTGGGCTGAAAAAACAGGATTTAAGCTCGTCAGCCGTCATTCCGGGCACTTCTTGGCTCACCACACCCCGACGACTGTCACCTACTGGGTCGAGTATTCCCCCACTGATAACGGATTTACGATCCACAACGCTTACAGTCACAGGATGGAGATTGTGGAGGAATTAAGACCGTGAGCAATCAGGTTGAGTCTCATGAAGCTGAAGGGTGGTCATGCGCGAAGTGCGGGGTACCTCTGGAGATCCGTAAGGTCGAAGTGGGCTACATGGGAAGCAAATACCCGGTGGACTTGCCAAGATGTCCCATATGCGGATTGGTCTTTATCCCGGAAGAGCTTGCTCTGGGCAAGATAGCGGAAGTGGAGAAGCTGTTGGAAGACAAGTGACAAGAATGAGCAAGGGAGGCATCTGCACTGTATATGAGCACATAGCCGGCACAAATTTGGCCGTTGACGGCATACGGCCAGGTGGTCTCGAACTTACCGAAAGAGCACTGGCCCGATGCCAATTCCCACAAGGTTCCAGAATTCTCGATGTGGGGTGTGGAACTGGTGTGACGCTGGACCGATTAACTCGTGTTCACGAATGGTTGGCAATAGGGCTGGATGCTTCTCCCGCTCTTCTGGCTCGGTGCCGCATGAGAAATCCGGACTTGCTGATCGTTCAAGCTGCTGGTGAAAACCTCCCCTTTTTCGACCGATGTGCAGATGGAGTGCTTGCTGAATGCAGTCTTTCAGCAATGAGTGAATCTGACCGGGTACTGGACGAGTTCCGGCGCGTTCTGAAAATCGGCGGTAAATTGATCCTGAGCGATGTGTACGCAAGAAATACCAACTGCATTGATCAGTTACTCCATGTGCCCGCGAATTGCTGCTTGAGAGGCGCAGTTTCTCAAGAGCAGCTTATGGAGGGGTTGACTGATCGTGGTTTCAGAATCGATCTATGGGAGGATCATTCGGACCTACTGACAAAGTTTGCCGTCCAATTGGTCTTTTCTTACGGCTCCATGAATCGATTCTGGCTTCAGACAGGCTCGCAATCAATTGATCCCAATAACATCCAGCAGGCCGTATTCGAGGCAAAACCTGGTTACTATCTGCTCGTCGCCCAAAAGATCCCCGGTGAGGAAACAATATCAAAGGATGACTCACCATGATGGATGAAACTTTCAGCACGTTGGAGTTGGCAGGTCATGGTGTCCACTGCAGTCAGATTTTGCTCTTTGTGGGGTTGGGCGCAATTCTCGATGCCGTGTGTCGCGCCCGGATAGAATCTGAGGTCTTGCGTGAGGCTATTCACGACGGAAGTCTCTCGGTCAGCTCGGTTGCGGTCGCCACAGATCGGCGGGTAGCCATGGAGACATCGAAGAGGAGCATTCACGGCCGACGGAGCGCTGCGTCCAAAACAACCCGTTTGTGACCCCTGAACAAGAAGTCACAGCTCGAAGACCCGAAAGGAGAAGGCATCGCCGCATGGAAGACCAATTTTCACGAATTGAAAATACAGTCGGCAAGGTCGTTCATATGGGTTCTTACAAAGAGAGAATCGACAGGACCTGCCGGAAAAGGAACGCCGTCCGCGTTCAAGTAGAAGTTGCTTGCAACGAACCTGTTGGAGAAAACATAAAGAGCTGGCTGACCGAAGAATTAGGCAAGTTCGACCGTGTTATTGTTCTGGAGGATGGACCTGATTGGGTTTTTTCGATTATAGCCTTACACTCTGGGCAACTTGTTGAACTTTCTGTGATCCTGAGGCAGTTCTTTAGAGCAAGCGAGCCCGGTACCGAGCACGACACAAGCACTCCAAACGGCCGGCAAACTCTGAAACCCGGTGCCTGGGTTTATGAATCTTTAAAGTTTCACGGACTATTTGGCGTGAGGACTACCGAGCTCAAAGGATTCTTGGCGTCGATGGCAGAAGAGTTCGGAAAGAACCATCTCGGCCAGTCCCATGTGGGTCGGGGCTCAAGCACAACTCTCCCTCTTCCTGGCCCGATTTCTTGATGAAGCGCCCGTTTGAATTGACCCTCTCGCAGCGTGATGATATGTGTCAACGCATCGGGGAGAGCTTCTCTTTCCCAAACGGAAACCTTGAGAGGGATGCATGGCCGCGCGATCAAGAACGATAAGAGTTGCCTCACGTCAGGCAATGCTGATGTTGGTTTTGTGTCTTATGGCCCTGCCTCTATCTGCCGCGGAACCATCAGGTGCCGTCCAGGCTGAAGATGCATTCTTTCGCGGCAGCCATCTGCTGTCACGCAACAACATGTCTGAAGCCGTGGCGTCACTTGAGAAGGCTGTAAAACTAGATCCTCAAAACCTTAAGTACAAGAGTGTACTCGCAGTCGCATATAACAACTTCGGGCTTAAGTTGAATCGAGAGGGCAACATCGCGGAAGGTGTGCGTCTCCTGGGAAAGGCCGTGAATCTTACGCCTGACGACAAGGACATTCGGTTCAATTTCATAAACGCAACATACCATGCAGCATCATTGCCTGACGAAAAAGTGCCCATTGCAGATAAGGTGGCCTTTGTCAGTCAATTGATGGAGATTGATCCGGAGAACCCCTCCGGCCGCAAAATGTTGGCTGCTCTCCTCAACAACTCAGGCGTGGCCAAAGGCCGCACGGGTGCGCACGACCAGGAGGTGACTGCCCTCGAGAAAGCCGCCTCATTGGATCCGGGGAATCCTAAAATTAAGAAAAACCTCGCGACGGCCTATTACAACCTGGCCTTGGCTAAAGGGAAAGCGGGTGCTGCTCAGGAAGAAGCTGACCTTCTCCGAACGGCCCTGAAGCTGGCCCCAAAGGATCCCCTGATTTCAGAGAACTTGGGAAGAGCTCTGTCCAATTTAGCGGTGTTCAAGGGAAAGGAAAGCGACCTGGAAGGCCAGATCGCGCTACTGAAGGAATCTCTGGAAATTTTTCCCAATGACCCTGTGACGAAGAAGAACCTTGCTGCCGCCTACAATAACATAGCAGTTGACGAAGGTAGCGGCATGAAACTTTCCGAGAGGATATCGAACCTGGAAGCCTCTTTGAAACTGGATCCAAAGAACGAGGCTACTGTGGGAAATTTCAGCAACCTTCTGGCCAAAGAGGCTGTTCGGGAGTCCAAGGGCGGCGCTCCGGGCAAGGTAATCGAGTTGCTGGAGCGAGCGGCCCGGATTGATCCAAACAACCAGCTGGTCAAGACTAATCTTGCGGCAGCATACCACAACGAAGCTCTCGCAAAAGGCGAGTCGGGTAAACAACTGGAAGAGATCCGCCTTCTTGAAAAGGCACTGAGCCTTACGCCATCCAGCGCCGAGATTAAGGTTGATCTTGCCATGGCATACAATGATCATGCAGTTGCGCTCGGCAAAAAGGGTGACACCAAGCAAGAGGTTGTCTTCTTGGCAAAAGCCGCAAAACTGGCGCCCGACAACAAGGTGATACAGGAGAACTTGGCGAAAGCAAAACAGAAGGGCGAAGTAAAGGGTGAAAAACGTGAGGGGAGCACTGCCAAAAAGAAGAGCAAGGCTGGCTAACACAGCAGGTGTTTATCTGAAGCGAGCCTACGGAGCAGGCAGCTATTGCGAGATCGAGATCGGTCTCCTAAAGTTGAATGCGACTTCCTTCGAATGGCATAGCATCTTAACTTAATTTTTCTGGATTGATCGGAACACCCGTGCAGCGAGGGTGCCGAAGCGGTCATTGACATTCAAAAGGCCGGATAATAAAATGGGCCGCAAGCATCCACCCTCAATTCGGGCCACCAAGGTTTGTCGATGATCGCCAAGTTCACGCGTAAAGATTTTCTTGAAGCTATTTTTGCCCAATATTATAAAGAGTACAGGGGCTTCATTCTCGTAAAAAGCTTCAAACGCGGAGACCCCAAACAGAGCACTCGTTACTTCCCGAACATCGAAATCCTCGCCAAAGAACACTACGGAGAAGAGAGAGACGTCTACTTCGGAATCTGTCCGCGCGAGCGGATGAAAGCCGAAAAAGAGCATATACATTTCCTGGTGGCCTTGTGGGCTGACCTGGACATCGGCTCAGAAGGCCACGAGGAGAAGAAGGTATACTACCAAGGGCCGCAACACGCGGCCAAAGCCATCCGGAGCTTTCCAAGGGCGCCTTCGATCATAGTGGAATCTGGGAGAGGTGCCCACCTCTACTGGCTCCTGAAGGCGGTCAACGAAGTTCAGGACCCGAAGAGAATAGAGCGGGCCCTTAAGAACATCAGCGACCATCTTCAGTGTGACACGGATGTGAGCCTGGATACCGTCCTGAGACTTCCCGAAACATCCAACACTAAAATCCCTGGCAAGCCCGTAATTTGTGATGTAAAATTCATCAACCCCAATTTTCGCTACACTCTGGAAGACTTTGAAACCCTCGGTCAGCGGATCGTAGTTCCGCAGCCATCGATGCCTGCGTCAGGTTCTATTCCTCCCGCTGGGATGTCAGCTCCTATTGCAATGTCCGAAGAGGAGTCGGAAGAGAACGGCTACCAGTCCTCAGGGGCTCCGGGTCAGACGATTGACGACTCTCTCGTTCTCGATGAGACAATAATCGATGAGCTGATCGATGATATTTCAATGACCGCCAGCGTGGTCCTGGAGGCACCCATGCCCTCAACTCAATCCGGTGGGTATGGAGCGAAGACCCAAGAACCCCCAGGCGCCGCCACGCAGGCAGCGAGGCCGGCAAAGATGTCTTCTCTCATTCCTTCGGCTTCGGCCACGGGCAGCGTGTTGGCCAGGCTCTCTTCCTCACGTGCTGAAGTTGAGATCTCGCTGGTCGGCTCGAACCAACAGATTAATGGAATCCTCATCTGGAATGAAAACGGCCTCATCGGTATCGAATCGGGAGAGGATCTTTACACCATCCCACTTTCCAGCGTTTCCTTCATAAGAAGCAAGGCATAATCGTCAGGCTCTTCCATCCCATTCTGATGGCTGTTGAACCCATTTTTTGTTCCTGATGGATAGGGGGTCATGTGGAGATGTTGAACATCATCTGGCTCGTACTCTTGGTAGGATCGGCGGCAATAGCGGTATTGACCGGGCACCTCAAGGAGGTGGTGGTGGCAGCCACTGAAAGCGCGGGATCTGCCTTCAAGTTGGCTCTCGGGTTCACCGGAATAATGGCGCTGTGGCTCGGCCTCATGAGGATCGCAGAACAGAGTGGCCTGATAGGAGCCTTCACCCGACTTATCGCTCCTCTCATGCGGTTCCTTTTTCCGCAAATACCTGCCGGGCACCCGGCCTTGGGGAGCATGACCATGAACATTGTGGCAAACATGTTCGGGCTCAGCAATGCGGCAACACCACTGGGGATCCGTGCCATGCAGGACTTGGACACCCTCAACCCCGACAAAGGCACGGCCACAAACGAGATGTGCATGTTTCTGGCCATCAACACCTCCAGCGTACAACTTGTTCCGGCAAGCGCGATTGCTTTACTGGCAGCCGGTGGATCTTCTGATCCTACGGCGGTGGTCTTGCCAGCGCTTATCGCGACCTGCGCCTCTACTGCGGCAGGAATCCTTGCAGCTCGCTCACTTTCAAGACTCAGGCGATTCCGTCTCGAACCTGGAGAAAAGGTAGCGAAATGAAAGGAATGCACGAGCTTTCGGCGATAGCTTCAAATGTGATTTTCCTAGCGTTTCTCGTAGGGATTCCGGTGTACGGGTTTTTCAAGGGAGTGAAGGTTTATGAATCCTTCGTAGAGGGGGCCAGGGAGGGTTTTGAGGTGGCGGTGCGTATCATCCCTTATCTGGTCGCCATACTTGTCGCTGTGGGCATGTTCCGGGCATCCGGCGCAATGAAGCTCATTACAGAAGGGATTCCCGGAGTTTGGGACACACTTGGCCTGTCGCCCGAAGTTCTGAGCCTGATCCTGATACGGCCGCTGTCAGGCGCCGCCTCACTTGGCCTGCTGGGAGAAATCGTAGCGACTCACGGTGCTGATTCCTATCAGTCAATGCTCGGCGCTGTAATCATCGGCAGCACCGAAACGACCCTCTACGTTGTGGCCGTTTATTTTGGCGCTGTTCTGGTGACCCGGGTCCGTTACGCTATTCACGCAGGCCTGATAGCAGACGCGGCCGGGGTGGTTGCAGCCATAGTGGTCTGCCGGCTCTTTTTTGCATGACTAAACCGTTTGCGAAAAATGGGCAGGGGAAGCGAGTTTTGACTGGGGGGATGTGGCGGAGAGAGAGGGATTCGAACCCTCGGTAAGGCTCAACACCCTACACTCGCTTAGCAGGCGAGCACCTTCGGCCTCTCGGTCATCTCTCCGCGAAGCTCATCAATAACAGATTATGGGGGCGCGACACTAATGTCAAGGCTTTTTGGTCTCCGGGGATCAAACCGAATAGGCGCGGAAGTACTCCGCGGGGACTTCCTCAAAGAACCGCGAAAGTCGTACTGAGACTTGCCCCAGTCGACGGTCCAAAAGAGTCAGAGGAGCTACCACGACCAGATTGTGTTTGGCGCGTGTGGTCGCCACGTAAAGGAGTCTTCTCTCTTCTTCCAGTTCACCAGAGGAATCGAGCGCCATTGGGGAAGGGATTCGCCCCTCCGCAGCCCAAATGAGGATCACGGTATGCCATTCCAGGCCCTTCGCCGAATGAATGGTAGAGAGGACAAGGTTGTCATTCTGAGAGGCGAGACTGGATCGTTCTTCGTCCGGCGGCTCCAATGCCATGTCGTTCAGAAAGCGATGCAGGCTCCTGTAAGGAGCAGTCAGATCAGCCAAGTGCTCCAGATCGCGCATTCTTTTGGGGTAGTTATCGTACATCTCCTTCAGAAAAGGAAAGTAGTAAAGATTTATCCGTTCCACCTTTTCTGAAATCGGCCCCTGGTGATTTGTCAAGTCCGCGATGAGTTGCACGAGCCCCTCGAAGGCCGGCCGGTATTTGGGGTCGCCGGTTAGCAGATCGGACGCACTTGCGGGAATCCCTTCATCCGCGATTCTGCCGGCCAGCTTTAGTGCCGTCTTAATTCCTACGCCCGGAAGCAGCCGCAGAATCCGCATCCAGGCCAAACGATCCTTTTGATTGTTGAGGACCTTGAGATGTGCAAGGACATCCTTTATGTGCATGCTTTCGAGGAACTTGAACCCGCCGTGCTTCACGAAGGGTATGTTGTTGCGCATAAGCTCTCCCTCGAGATCGAATGAGTGAAAGCCCGCACGGAACAGAACAGCAACTTCTTTCAAGGGAATTCCGTGTTCCCGTAGCTCCTTGATGCACCGTACGACAAAGCGGCTCTGTTCCCGCTCAGTGGAAGATCGAGCAGCCAGTGGCAGCGGGCCACCGGCTTTGCGGGTAAACAGTCTTTTTGGATAGCCATCCACGGCCCGCTCGATGATGCTATTTGTTACTGTCAGGATAGGAGCTGTGCTCCTGTAGTTCTCTTCCAGCCTGATGACCCTGGTGTTCTTGAAGGCTTTGGGGAATTCCATGATGTTGGTGAAATCAGCCCCCCTGAACGAGTAAATGCTCTGAGAATCGTCTCCCACAACCATCACATTGTCGTGAACATATGCCAGCAGCCGCACAATGCGGGCCTGAAGCTTGTTGGTGTCCTGATATTCATCCACGAGGATGTGTTGCCATCGGGTGGAAACGTCTCTCCTGACATGCTCGTTCTCCTCGAGAAGCCTGATCGGGTTAACCAGGAGATCATCATAATCCATCAAGTTGTTGCCGCGTTTATGCTCCTCGTACAGTGCTCTAATCTTGTCCAGATCCCCGGCGTAGTGTACAAAATGAGGATACCGCCTCTCCAAGACGACCCCAATGGGCTCGCCTCCACCAATGGCCCTGCTTACAACTTCCGAGATGGTCCTCGACTTTGGAAAGCCTTTCAGATCTTCGGGGGCAATTAGGCTTTTTCTTAAATGTTCAAGAATTTCAAAAGAATCTGCCTGATCCATAATTGAAAACGAGGAGTCGAACCCGACAAGGCCGGCATATCTTCGCAAGAGCAAGTTGCCAGTGGAATGGAATGTCCCTCCGGAAACTTTTGAAACCCGGCTGTCCAATAGCTGGGCCGCCCGGTTGAGCATTTCTTCGGCCGCTTTTCTGGTGAAAGTCAGCAAGAGTATGGAAGCTGGGTCTATGCCGTGCTCCACAAGCCAGGCAACGCGGTAAACGATGGTCCGAGTCTTTCCCGATCCTGCTCCTGCTATGACCAATACAGGGCCGGAGGGCACAGTAACGGCCTCGAGTTGGGCGGGATTAAGGTCTTTCTCATAGTCAATGCAGGTGGATGTCTGGTGCTCCATATTGGGCTCGTCTTTTAAATTAATCATTTTGGGCTCTTTTTGTGAAGAGAAAAGGTCCCTCATGAAGAAAAGCGTGGTCAAAAGCCATCATTTATGATATGGTATGTCCGTCGCGGGTTCTTCGGGGAGGGACATTCGGGTTAAAGAGTTTCGAAGGAGGATTGTGTGAACAATTCAGCAACGGTTCTTGCTTGCCCTCTCTGTTATCATCATTTTTCCCATTGCCGGAATGCTGAGGGCTTGAACGCGTCGGTCTTCGGCTATGGGCTGGATTTCCGTGTTGTCCCGAGGGACTGCAATCGTTCATCGGATGTTGCAACTTGTCCTGCCTGTCTGTTTACCGCCCGTGTCCAGGATTATAACCGTCGAGTTCCAGGACACGTTAAAGAGATGATCGGTTCCCAGAAATATATCAAGGTCTTTGAAGCTGATCCCCAAGAAGAATTTTCCGCCAGAAGCTGGTTGGCGCTGGTTTCTATCCTCGATGCCAGGGGCCTAAATCCTAGAGACCTTGGGATTATGAGCCTGCGCGGCTCGTGGGCAGCCCGAGAACTTGGAAGTCTCAGCACGGAGACAGAATTGCTTCAGATGGCCGACCGATATCTCGACGACGCACTTCGGAGGGGCCTGACCAAGGGTGATCCCGGCATGGTGATATACTTGCTCGGAGAAATCAATAGGCGCAGAGGTGAATTCCTACATGCCCGGGAAGTGCTCACATTCCTCGGTAATAACCCTCGCTACCGCTACCCCGCTCTTTTACTCACTGTGCTGATAGAGGAAGAGGACTCCACTCCATATTGGTCGCACCACTCACCCGATCAGATGGAGCAACACTCCCCTCGGTTCAGGGGCCTGTTCCCGGCCCTGAGAAGCATCCCGCCGAAAAAGGCTGAGTTCTCGGCAGATGAATTGAGAGAGCCATCCGAACAGTCGGATGAGGATGACCGCCGGCGATTCTAACTCCTCCTTCAGCTTGCCCAAACAGCTTCACGTGCGTTGGGCAAGCTGATTTTGCTTCGCCTACCGGCGCTCTTAATTCCTGCATTCTCCTGCTTGAAAACGTTATGCCAACTTGTTATTCTGCGTTGTCCGAACATTTACATTTACGTAAGAATACCCGGAGGAAATGGGATGAGACCTTACTTCGAGAAGATGACGGAGATCGGAAAACCGCTTAGCCAATCCAAGATCAAACAAAGCGAAGAGAACATAGCCAGAATCAAAGAGGTCGAGGGACAAATCGCAAAGGCATTTGAGAAGGCTAAGGAGGCAGGCCTTCCCACAGAGAAGATCAACCAAAGGGGACAGCTAACCATCTGGCAACGACTCGAGTATTTGGTTGACCCTGGCACGTGGCACCCGCTTCATTCCATTTTCAACCCCACTAACAATGAAGAGGGGACAACCAGCATCGTAGACGGGCTGGGGAGGATCGGCGGCAAATGGGCTGTAATTGTAGGCTTTGACAACAAAGTTATGGCCGGGGCCTGGGTCGCTGGGCAATCGGAGAACGTTCTTCGTGCGACGGACATGGCAAAGCTTCTGCGCGTGCCTTTGGTCTGGCTCGTGAACTGTTCGGGGGTGAAGCTTACCGAGCAAGAGGAAGTTTATCCGGACAGGCGAGGAGGCGGAACAACCTTTTTTCGTCATGCGGAACTCGAAAAACTGGGCATTCCAGTGCTGGCCGCCATTTACGGCACCAATCCCGCGGGCGGAGGCTATCACGGGATCAGCCCCACGATCCTCCTCGCGCACAAAGATGCCAACATAGCCGTAGGCGGAGGGGGCATTGTGAGCGGCATGAGCCCTAAAGGGTCTTTTGATGAAGAAGGGGCAGAGCTGCTCATCGAGGCGACCAGACATTTCAAGGAAGTGCCACCGGGAAGCGTGAAGGTTCACTATGACTCTACGGGCTTCTTCAGAGCGGTGTTCGATTCGGAAGAGGCTGTTCTGGACGCTCTGAAAGATTATATGAAAGCTATTCCGTCCTATGATCCAAAGTTCTTCAGAGTAGCCGAACCGGCGGAACCGCGCTTCAGCGGAGAGGACCTGAACACCATAGTCCCCATGAATCAGAAGATGGTCTACAGCTTTGAGGAGGTCCTTGCCCGTCTGACGGACGGCAGCGAACATCTTGAATTTAGGCCGGAATACGGACCGGAAGCGTACACCGGTCTGGTCAAGATAGACGGTCTGCTCGTCGGCGTCATAGGGAACAAACAAGGATTTCTACGACAGGGTTATCCGGAATATGCTCCTTATCCGGGCATAGGCGGGAAGCTTTACAGGCAAGGACTCATCAAGATGAATGAGTTCGTTACCTTGTGTGGAAGAGACCGCATACCCATAGTCTGGTTCCAGGACACTTCCGGCATAGATGTCGGCGACATAGCTGAAAAGGCGGAACTCCTGGGTTTGGGCCAATCGCTGATCTATTCCATCGAACAGACAAATGTCCCGATGATGCTATTCGTGCTGCGCAAGGGGACTGCGGCGGCCCATTACATTATGGGAGGCCCCACTGCCAATAACCATACTGTGTTCACATTAGGCACACCGGCCACGGAAATATACGTCATGCACGGTGAGACTGCCGCAGCCGCGTCCTTTGCCAGACGGCTCGTCAAAGAAAAGGATTCGGGCCGGCCGTTACAGCCTGTTATTGACAAAATGAATGCCCTGGCCCAGCAGTACTATGACAATTCTCGCCCCATTTACTGTGCCAAGAGAGGGTTTGTTGACGAGGTCGTCTCTCTCCCCGACATGCGCAAGTACATGGTGGCATTCGCGAACTGCGTTTACCAAAATCCTGCTTCTATCTGTCCGCATCACCAAATGATCACGCCCAGGGTCGCCAAAGGGTGAACACAAGTAAATCTCGGGGGTGTCCACCGACGCCCCCGAGATTAGTTGAAATAGCTGTCCAAACATGATTCTATTATAAAATAGTACGGACGTTTATACTTGACAAACGCATGTACCCAGACTCCGCTCTTTCGAGCCAAACCCCTTTTTTAGAATGCTCTCAAACTAAAAGGAATAACGATCAATGAATTCTCAATCAGAATTATACGTCATGCCTAAATCTACTGAACTTCTCCAGGACGGTTTGTCTGGGGGAATAGACAAAAGCATTGAGCCCCTTGTGACTTTGATGCGACAACTCGGCTTCAATACAATATCTTCATGCGAAGGGCACTTCCAAAAAGACAACTTTAAGCATCTCAAGCCAAACATCATCTTCCACGCGTTCGACCGCGGATTGCTTCATGCCTGGATAAGAGAAGTGGCAAAAGCTCCTCTCCCGCTTCCAGTGGGCTTTAGTATGGGACCTACTTGGAATCCTGAGACCGATGTTGTTCATGAGGACAATTGGGGCCTTGAGATGGATGCTACCTGGTGTGTAGATTATATAGAAGCTATAAACATGAGAGATGAAACAGTGATAGGGCTTTGCGCTGCTTTAAGGCGTGCTCTAAAGCATAGACCACTCGCCACGGACTGTTTTGTGCGCTCGCGTTGGTAGTCTTAGCGCGTGACTTTGCCGTCTATTATGTCTCACTACTGTCCGGTTTACTTTGATGTGATATCGGTATGTTAGGGCATTGCATTTTCCACTGTGACCTATGACAGTTTGTGTGGTTAAATCATATCAGTCAGTTACGCACCTAAAGTTAACGAAAG
>JBKQMK010000443.1:0-5487 GCA_052146735.1 Desulfomonilaceae bacterium
TGCAAACCACGTTGTCTCTCCAATTAGCCCCTCTCGGGAACTGCGGTCACTTGAACCTTACGAATTCCTTTATGAGCGAAAGGGCATTGTCTATTGCATCAAGTTTGCTCTCCAGGCCCGCCAGTTCCTTCAAGTCCGAACTCATTTTTGCAGATTGGGGAAGGAGCTGACACAACAGACTATTTTGAATCCTGAGGATTTCAAGAATCTGGTCTATTCTTTTGCTCATCTCATTCACTTCGTCGGGTTCGGGAAGACCGCCCATAGTAAGAACCTTCTCGGAGACCGTGCTGGGCTCACGCATTGGCATGGCCGGCGATTGTTTCATTACAAACTCCTCGTCTAGCCTTGGATTAATGGTTCACATGACCCCAGCACCGGAAGATACGGCCCATTGTTGATGATTGCACGAGTTCACTGACGGCTTTCTTGGTCGGCTTCGGACGAAGTCGAACCCCCATGACCTTTTTGAGCGTCCGGTGGTCGGTACGATTTCGATTGCGGACAGCGTCATTGCTTTAATGCTATAGGCAAGCGCCGTGCCACGGAATTGCGCCGGGCTCTCCCGATATCACAAGTCCAAGAAAATGGCATGATAACGGTTGGTTTGTAGAATTGGTTTGATGTGCGGATCTGCGGGGGTTTCTAGAGGGAATGGGTCATCCCGGCTTGTTGTTTTTGGCCATATATAAAAACTCAATGATGACAGAAGCTAACAGCGGGGCAAATTGACCTTGCAAGAGACGCTTATGGGTCTTGCTGACCCAAGAATCCAAGAGTCGTCATCTGCCTTTTCAGCGCGTCGCGGGTCAGACCGAGTAAGCGCGCTGCTTCGTGTCTCTTGCCACCGGCACGCTTGAGGGCATCCTCGATCAATGACCGTTTTGTATCGCGAATGATGTCATCGTAACCCTTGATCCCGGAGTCGCCTGCTTGCAGAGAGGGCCTGTCTTCCTCTCCTGGCAAGCCAAGATATGGGAAACCCACACTCCGCCCTCGTGACAGAATAATGGCACGCTCCAGGAGGTTTCGCAGCTCCCTGATGTTTCCGGGCCATGCGTATTGAGCCAACTTCTGCAAGGTTTGGGTATCAATTTCAGGGACAGTCTGGAACTGGAGTTCCAAAATCAATAGCGAGACGAGTTGTTGTGTTAGCAAGGGGATATCTTCCGGCCGTTCGCGCAGTGGCGGAATCCGGATCTGAAACACGTTGAGACGGTAAAACAGATCGCCTCGGAAGCGGCCCTCAGCAACTTCTTGCGCGAGATCCCTGTTGGTGGCCGCCAGTAACCGAGCGTCTACGGTGACCAGCTTTTCTCCCCCCACGCGGGCGAACGCCTTTGTCTCAAGGAAGGCGAGCAACTTTGCCTGGAGTCTGAGGGATAGTTCTCCAATTTCATTGAGCAACAGAGTCCCGCCCTCTGCCAATTCCAGAAGTCCCCGCTTACGTCGTTGCGCCCCGGTGAAAGCACCTGCCTCGTGGCCGAACAGTTCCGATTCGGCAAGTTCATCGGGGACTGCGGCACAATTGATCAAGTAAAATGGACAGCTCGAGCGCTTGGAATTCTTGTGGATAAAACGGGCTAAATGGTCTTTTCCTGTCCCGCTCTCCCCTGTGAGCAGAATCAAACTGTCGGTTTCTGCCGCAAGGCGAGCTTCGGCAATGGTGGCTCGCATGGTCGCGGACGGGTAATCATCCGCTGATGTCGAGATAACAGATCGAGTCTCGGAACGCTCGGTGATGTTGCGAGAAATGCCGCAAATGCCCGTTATGTCACCTTGGCCGTCGCGCATAGGCGCCTTGATGTCGAGGAAGGTAGTTGGAATCCCATTCACCACGCGGGTGTGTTCTTCCTCTATAGTTTCGCCGTTGAGTACCCGGGAATCAACCCTTCTAAGATGCGCTCCCACTTCAGGACCGAAGAGATCCTCGTCGGTCCGCCCCACAAGCCCGGTTGCCGGAAGTCCCAACAAATTCGACATGTAAGGATTTACGAGGGTATATCTCAAGGATTTATCCTTGATGAAGATGCAGTCCCTGGCCGTCTCGAAGATGGCCGATAGTCGAGATTCAGTGATAGCCAAGGACTCTTGGGCCCGAGTGCGTTCATGTATCTCTATCAATAGTGCCTGATTGGAAGCTTCAAGCTCGGCCGTTCGTCGGGCTACCCGTTTTTCGAGTTCGTCGTGAGCTTCACGTAATTCTTTTTCCGCTCGCTCCTTTTCCTCCAACAATTGGTGCCTCGCCAACGCCTGCTCGACTACTGAAGGCATCAATTCCAAGTATCTGCCACTTGCATCTTTAATGATATAGTCGCTCGCGCCCAGCTTCATTGCCTCTACGGCTACCGTTTCGTCACCGACGCCAGTGATCATAATCGAAGCAGGCAATGCTTTTCTCGATGCCAGGGTCCTTATCACCTCAAGCCCGCTGTATCCAGGCATCTTGTGATCAATGATCAGGACATCCCAAGTCCCTCTCTCACACATTGCCAGACCCTCAGCGCCGTCAGTGGCCAGATCGACGAGATAGCCGGAAGGTTTCAGCTTGCGCTGCATCAGAAGCGCTAAGCCTCTGTCATCTTCCATGTATAAAACGCGAACTAGCTTGGGCGGGGTCATAGCGTTACGCTCCAACGGGCCAGGAAACTACGGAAAGAAAAAGCCCAAGATTCTTTATGGCTTCGCAAAACTTTTGATAGTCAACAGGTTTTGTTATGAACACGTTACATCCTAATTCATAACACCGCAACACTTCACGATTGTCGTCAGTGCTTGTGACAACTACCACTGGGATGAGCTTCGTCCGATCGTCCGACTTCAGGCGCTGGAGGATCTGGAAGCCATCCCTTACCGGGAGATTCAGGTCCAGCAGAACGAGCAGCTGCGAAGGACGTTGGAACCCCTCATACCTGCCTTCGCCAAAAAGGTATTCCTCTGCCTCTTTTCCATCGCGAATAATAACGAGTTCGTTAGTGATTCTGCCTCTGCGCAAGTTTTTCTCAATCAGCCTTGCATGGCCGGGGTCATCTTCGACCAGCAAGATCGTTACCGAATCAGGACTGCTCATCTGGAGGCCTCTTTGCTAAATGATTGGAAATGGTAAATGTAAAGGTTGATCCCCTGTCAAGTTGCGACTCGCACCAGATCCTGCCCCCATGGCGACGAACAAGAGCTCTCACGTAGGCCAGGCCCATCCCTTCGCCTGGGACATCCTGACTAGATCCACGGTTGAATATCTGGAATATTTGGCTAAGGTAGGCCGATTCAACTCCACGTCCCTGATCACGGACTATGAACATCGACTCATGAGGAAACTGATGGCCCGTGATGCTCACTTGCTGCGGACGACTTGGGTCTTTGAACTTCATAGCGTTGCCCAGCAAATTTGTCACTATCTGCTCCATGGCCAAGCGGTCCGCCACACACTCGGGCAATTTGCCTACAGAAACTTTTGCGTTGGCCATACTGAGCTGATAGCTCAACGACTTGAGAGCCTCACTGACGAGAAGATTCATATTCAATAGTTCGAAGCTAAGCTCACGCCGCTCAACGCGAGACAAATCCAAAATGGCGTTTATGAGATTGTCCATTCGGGATACGGAAGAATTGATGAATTCGAGGGCCTCGGGGAGGTCTTCGGCCAGAGCGCTCAACGCTTGTGACTTTTGTTTTTCGTTTAACCTGGGCAATCCCGCCTGAACTGCGGGCCTGACGGCTTCCATGGCCGCTTTGAGTTCCCCGGCAAATCCTTTTATGTTTATCAAGGGAGCACGAAAGTCATGAGACACGATGTACGCAAAATCCTTTATTTCTGTAACGAGATGCTCCAGCCTTTCTTCGTCCAGTTTACGCTGGGTGATATCTCGAGCAGTGACGGCGTAACGACGAGCTCTTCCTTCGCCACCCCTGATCGGGAATCCGGTTGCCCATATCCATCGAATCTCTTCGCCTGACTTGACAATCCTGAATTCGCCGCTAGAATCCCCGTCACCCTGAATAAATGAATCCGCCATCTGAGCTACTCGCGGCCGATCCTCCTCATGGATCACAGACAGCCACCCAGCAGGATTTTCATACAAATCAATCACCTTGCCTCCAGTCAGGCGTTCATAGGCTGGACTGACGTAAATGAATGAATATGGATCACCCGGCTGGATCAACATGAAGATGTCGTCAACACTCTCAGCTAGTTGCCGGAATCTCTCTTCGCTTTCCCGCAAAGACTCCTCGGCCTTACGGCGGTCGGTTATATCCCTACATATAGATTGGAATCCGAGAATCCTGTCGCCTTTCATAAGTAACTGCACCTGTTGACCAAGCCAAAGTGTTTCTCCTTGCTTCGTGATGATGCAGTACTCATAATATGTGTTAGGAATCCTCTCCGCAAACTGCTTTTTATAAAATGTTTCAGTCGGCTTTCTGTATTCCGAGACGATCAACTCAGTGAAATGTTTGCCAATAACCTCTTCCTCCGAATACCCGGAAAGCCGCAAGCCACTGGGGTTAACATAGGTGAAGAACCCCTTTTCGTCAGTGATGTAGATGACGTCATTCGCCGCTTCGACAAGGTGGCGGAGCAATCTTTCGCCCTCAGCGACTTTCTCTTCCAGGTGCTTGCGATCAGTAATGTCAGTCGCAAAACAGAGCACCGACGCTTGGCCGTCCCAGACGATAGAAATGGCGCTAACCGAGCCCCATCGAAGATCACCTTTGCCATCCTGAAATCTGAACTCAAGGCCGTAAATCGCCTCATCATGCTCAATGAGCCGCAAATAATGATCCATAACCGTTACCCGGTCTTCCAGGTGCACGAACTCATAGAAAGGTTTAGAGGTCAATTCTTCTTTTGAAAACTTTGACAGTTCAAGGGTCTTGGCATTGACGAATTTAAGCATGCCGTCCTGAATCACGAAGACGGCTTCAGCGGAATTTTCCACCAGCAAACGATATTTTTCTTCCGAAGCCTTTAGTGCCTCACTCATCAGTTCTCTGTTGGAGATTTCGGCCTTGAGTTGCATATTCAGTAAGGCTAATTCTCTGGTGCGCTCTGCTACACGGCGTTCAAGCTCTTCGGCCTCCTTCGACTTGATCGCTTTCAGTACAGCGAGCGGAACCATCTCGACCCAATTGCCAGCCTGGTCCTTGATTACATAGTCTGCTGCACCAGACTTCATGGCCCGCACAGCCACTTCTTCATCCCCGCTTCCGGTAACAATGATAATCGGGACATTTTTCGGCACGTCATTAAAAAGATCAAAGGCGGTGCCATCTCCCAGGCTATAGTCGAGCAGGACCACATCAAAAGTATGGCTCAATAAAGCCTTCTTCCCTTCAGCGACTGAGCCTGCTCGAACGTGATCATATGCGAGGTTTTTGCTTTTGAGCAGTCGAACAAAAGCCAGGTAGTCAACTTTGTCGTCTTCGACGAGAAGGACTCTAATCTTTGGGCTCTGCATTGGTCACTCCTGCGTGGGGAGGTTCCCG
>JBKQMK010000444.1:0-6167 GCA_052146735.1 Desulfomonilaceae bacterium
CTCTTCGAGACGGCAAGCCCGCATGAGAGCCGTCGAACCGAATTCGTCCCGTATGTTGATGTCAGCTCCCTTTTCGAGAAGGTTAGCCACCACGACCGAATGAGCCCTGCGGCTTGCCTTCATCAGCGGAGTCGCTCCATAGGTATCCCCGGCATTGGGATCGGCGCCGTGTTGGAGTAAGAGCTTCACGACTTCGCCACAGCCCATGGAGGCAGCCCAATGCAAGGCGGTCCAACTTGCCTCGGAGGCGGCATTCACCTTGGCTCCGCAGGACAGGAGTAGTTGGACCATGCCAAGGTGGCACTGAGCCGAACTCAGCATCAAGGCGGTTTTGCCGTCCCAGTCTGTGCAATTCACATCTACGCCCTGGGCGAGAAAATACTTCACCTTCTCCAGATCTCCCGATGACACGGCGCTCAAAAATTCATTCATTGCATACCACCTTTCCCGACCGGCCTCGTATCATGTACCACTTGTTAAGTTAGAGGTATAGTGCCTTCACCTCCTTGAGTAAGGGGACCGTCTCCCAGGGTATTGTGAACAGTGCACGTTTTGTTAATGGCCTCCGGGGGGGGGTGGATCTAGTACGCAAGACAAAACTCTTTGACAGGTTCGTAAGTTTCCATATCGAATAGCGAGTTCTTGATGTGCCCCTTTCTGTTGCAGGCATCTCTCCGGAACTGCCGGAGGTCCTCGAAAACGTACGGATGGTCGGCCCTCTGCCAAGCCAATGACACCCACAACCGCTCCCCTTTCCCCGTCATGCGAGGGCTATTTCGGGTCTTTCCCAATTGAGAATGCCTTGCCAAGATGCTGGCCAACACGGTAATAGCCGCGCCCATGATCAGGTGACCACAGATAAGGCCTGATTCTTTTTAATTCCGGCCCATTCCCTCTAACAACGGTAACGTAAGCTTGGCGTTGACACTATAGATGGCAATTCCTCACCCGCCCAGAAAGGTAACCATGGCCAGGATGAGATATGCTGCTAGGAGCTGTACCCCTTCAAGCCAATTTGACTCGCCATCTCCCGTAACCTGAAACGTGATCAGCATCGCCAGAAAGACAAAAAGCACCAGTCCAGGATTAAAAGCCATATCCATGGGCCGTGGTCCCACAAATATGCTGGCCAATATCAAGAGAGGTGCCACAAACAGGGCCATCTGAACGCTGGAGCCTATGGCGATCCCCAACGACAGGTCCATACGGTTTTTCCTGGCCGCCACAACCGCCGTACTGTGCTCCGCGGCGTTGCCCACGATGGCTACCACAAACAGACCCACGAAACTGCTGTTCAAGCCCAGTTCCTGCGTCGCGGGGGTCAGGGCCGTCACCAATATTTCGCTCATCCAGGCAATCAAGCCCGTAGCCACAGCTAGCGCCAACATAGCTCGCCGCAGACTCCAGGGGGCATGATTGTCAATCGGTCCTTCCTGGGTCCCCGCGAAGAGGTGCGTGTGGGTGATCAGTGCAAAAACCAAGTTTAATCCATAACAAACGAGGAGCACCACCGAAATGGCGACAGCCAGATAGACCTCCGAGATTTCGGCAGGCGATTTCAGTGCGGCGTGATAGCCCGCAGGAATCATCAAGGACACCACGGCCAGGGTCATCATACTGTTTTGGGAACGGGTAGCCGTGGCGTTGAAGCGTTGCTCGGTGAACTTCAACCCCCCTGCCAACATGGCTGCCCCCATAACCAATAGGAGGTTCCCCAAAATGGAGCCCACTATTGACGCCTTCACAACTTCGTACAACCCCTGGCGCAGCGCCGCCAGAGCTATGATCAGTTCGGCCGCGTTTCCGAAGGTGGCATTAAGTAGTCCCCCAACGCCTTCCCCGGTTCGGGAGGCCAGTTCCTCCGTGGCGTACCCGAGCCAGCCCGCCAGGGGAACAATCGCCGCCGCTGCGGAAATGAAAATCCAACTGTGTCGTTCCGGGGCAAACAGCTCCAAGAACAGGGTCACAGGGATAAAGATCAGGAGCCAATTTAGCATGGGGCGTTTTCCCTTTGTGACGTTCCCGGGTTCGGATCCGCCTTAGTGCTCTGATTCGCAGATTCGGTCACGTATTTTTATCCCCCATTCGAGCTTCAGGGGCTCATAGGCGATCCTGGAATGCCGATATTCTTCTGGCCCGGAGTCGTACCGAAGACAACGGCAACAAGTGTGACAATACCTTCGGGTAACGCTGTCTGGCATTCGGTGAGAATGTTCCTAACCCCTCTTTTCGTGATATTGAAGCGTTTTCCCACCCATTCTATTCCGTTGACAGAATATTTCCAGTCAAAATAGATCAGAATGATTGAACTGGCCTGCCCCCGAATTGTGTATCACTTGTCAGGTAGAGGTATAGTACGTTCCTCTTCCGAGAATAGAGAAAGTTCTCCAGGCTTAACCTGGAGGACCTACGGAACCATCTCTCCCAGCAGAGCTGGAGAACCTCCACCAAACGTAACCTAATGAAAAAAACTGCTCCCAGAGCTACTCCAACCCATATCTCTTCCAAATGTTCGAAAAACAACGATGCTGAGACCTACCCCAATCTTTAGCTTCGCTCAGAATCGATTGTAGGCGTCTTATAAGACGAATCTCGCGGGCAGGCTGACCTGTGGTAAACTTCCCTGACCCTGGATTTGAGAAAAAAGAGATGAACATCCCCGACGATCTCCTAGAGCGTAAAAAGTGGATGGTGAAACTTTGGCGAGAAGACTACGGAGCCCGATTTGCTGTCTTTGATCCTGAAGACCAGCCCGCTCCGGATCTGGAAAGCTGGCAACCGGACATGTGGGAGCCCTATGATCCGAAGCCCAATGACAAGGGAGATTTTCATCCACGGGTAATTCGACATGTTCGGTGGTTCGAGCGCACGAAGGAATTTCTGCAGGACCGCTACGGACTAGCTATCGGCCCTGATCTGTTTTTCGATTGTAAGGCAATGCAGTGCCAAGGGTCCTTCTCTCCCGAGATAGCTCCTGAAAAAGAACGGATATGGTACATACGAGCCCTGCGCATTGGTGTCTTTCTCTTCAATGGAAAATTAGGTGTCGGCTTCAGCTGCCGGTCCCTCAGCTGCCAGAGGAAAAGATGCCTATTGAACCTCAGGAATATAAATCGACTGAACCGAGTGGATCTTTATCAGCTCCTGCAGATCTTTGAAGGGGAAACGGCGATGCCCCTTGCTCGGGCTGTTAGGGACGTGTCCATCTGGTTTGGAATTCCCTTACATGTCTTCGGAGAAGCTCATTACGCAGTGCCAAGACTGTCGGTATATAGGCAAATCAAGCGCTATCAGAACAATATCCCAGCATTGATCAGGAATTTCTCGAATCTTTGCAAGCGCTCTGCTCTGGTCTACTTTGACATTAAACCGCCAAGCGATGAGGTTTATCAGGATCGCTTTTTCTTTCCGGAGGCGATAATCACGGGGGGCACCTTGAGCAAGATCAACTCGCCTGCCGTGGTTACATACCTGTACTTGTGGATGCTGAAGACGGAGCAAGCTCAGCAGAATCGATTCAAATTCGAGCTACCCACAATCTCAGAAATGGAAAGTGATACCGAATTCAGAGGATTCAGAATGTCACGAAGGAGTATTCAGCGACATATCGAACTTTTGAAAACGGCAGGAGTGCTTGACAATTTTTCAGGTCCGATCTTATAAACGGGTACATAAAAAAGTGCCATTTTCTTGGCTCTGAGTGCCCATTTCAAGTCTCTTTTTATAGTACCCGCTGATAACTTCTCATTCTGGGCATATTAGATTAATAGTCCGTGGTCCCCCTGGGACACACGGTTCCATATCCTGATGGTTGTAATCTACATGAAATTGTCTTGAGAAGTATTAGAGAGAAATATGATAGAGATAGAGATAGAGATAGAGATAGAGATAGAGATAGAGATAGAGATAGAGATAGAGATAGCAATATACAAGAAAATAAATAAATACATGATGCTATGGAGATCCTGGCTTGAAGATCTATCATAACATTGAGGATTTTGTTCAACAGTTTACCTCTAACGATACAGTAGCGCTTACTGCACCTCTATCTATTCCAGAAGACTCTTCAATGATCATAGGCTATTACAGCCCAGCTAGAGCGGGAGGAAGTATTCACCTCCGTAATATTCAACCGCACTCTTGGAAGGAGCTGTACACTGGCAAGTATTTCTGGACTAAAGCGCATACGAGAGCTGTACCAGCTCAGAGACTTGGATGTACAATCTGACCGAGTAATCGACTCACGATTAATGGCACACTTGCTCGACCCCGGTAAAGACGAGGGTCACGGCTACCGACTGAATCAACTCGCATGTGATTACGAGGATGAATATCCGGTCATGACCGGAGATTTGTTTGCGCTGGATTATCCTGATTTTTTGTACCAGAGCTTGTCTCACGATGCGGAATTAATTTACCGGTTGGCGGAATCGGTCAACACGGAAATGGATGCTGATCTGTGCCGCTTGTACAAAGAAGTAGAGTTCCCAGTGGCTTCCGTTCTGGTACAGATGCATCTGGACGGTATCCAAGTGGACCAGGCAGGCTGCCAACAAGCATTGGAACAAGCTGAACAAGAGCTTCAGGTACTGGAAGCTGAAATTGCCCTGACTAGAAAATGCAATCTCTTCTCTGATAAAGACGTGTATTGGTTATTCCATAATCGTGGGATCGAATTGCCTCAAGGAATCGGTGATTACTACAGGCTTGACGAGGATGACCTGGAAGAGCTCGCCAGCGATCATGATTCCGCTTTGGCTGAACAGATACTCCGATGGCGCAAACTAACCCGAGATTTGAAGTTCCTGGAAGCCGGAGCCCATTGTTCAAGTTGTACCGTTCGGTTTCCTTGCAGTCAACTGTGGTGGAGGTGACTCATGAAGAAAAAGGGACTGATTCTAAAGCTCGCAGTTTTGTCATGGCTCCTTATTTTGGGATTCGGCTCATTTGTCGGGGCTGTAGATCAAATCGTTGTGGGGGCCTGGAATATTGAAGATCTTGGCGCGTCAAACAAGCGGGACAGCACAGGAAAAGGAGTCCTTCAAAATGCCACTGACATAGCGAAGTACGTCAAGGATAGCGGTGTGAGCTTGCTTGGGTTGGAAGAGATTTGCGTGGACAAGAAGGAGTCTCCGGGTCTTACGAATAGCAGCCTTGACGAAACTGTGAAAATTCTTAATGCAGATTCCGGGGCTAATTGGAAATACAGGTTGTTCATGGCGAAGGGGCGCAAGGCACGTCAACAGCTCACTGGCGTTATGTGGAACGAAGTGATTCTCAAGCCAATCGGGGAGCCCTTCCGTCTGCCCATGCAAGTTCCAAAACACCAGGTAGGAGAGCCAATCTATTGGTGGCGATGGGCCACGGCTATGAAGTTCTCGACTGGAGAGGCCAAGACAGATTTTTGTATTATTCCAGTTCATATGAAGTCTAACCGCCCAAAAAAGGGAGAGTCTGAGGAAGAGGCTGTAAAACGGTCTATTGAGCAAAGAGCCGAGGAGGCAAAACTACTAGTGGAGGCCCTTGGCGAGACACAAAAGAAATTCGCTTGCGAGGACATTATAATCATCGGAGACGTGAATGCCCTAAGTAGTTCGGAGAAGGCCGTCAAAATATTTACCGAGGCTGGCTTCAGAGATTTGAATCAACAGGATTTGGTCACCTATATCAGCAAGAGATACCCAACCAGTCCCCTGGACAGGGCCTTTGTTCCGAAGAACCGACCTTCGTTCTCGGATTCCAAGATGGAGGTCTTCAAGCCGACCGATATGTCTCGTGAAGAGTTCAGGAAGAGACTGTCAGACCACTACATGATAATTTTCACACTTAGGGTCATGGATCACGACCATTGATCACAATGTTGTGTTTTCGTATTTTCCACCGGGGAGAACAAAACCCACCTTCCGCAAATGCCAAGGATGGGACTTGGTGTCATAACTATCTTTTATTTTAATGACATGCCGCCGTGGCCTACGCTAAGGTGAAAAGCGCATTTGTCTGCATCCTGCCGATAGAAACGCACGAAAAGGGTTGCGCCGATAAGTCAGCTCACGTTAGGAGGTTGCAGGTTAACGTGGCGTCGGCGTTTACCTCGGCCGGACATTACCGCGCTGTTTTCGGGTAAGCGGCCACGCCAAGGATTTTCCTTGACTGGGCGATCTGTGGTG
>JBKQMK010000445.1:0-7707 GCA_052146735.1 Desulfomonilaceae bacterium
GAATCGGCATCAAATAATGAGGAGCATCAGAATTAAATGTCGGATCGATGTAGCAACGAAGCAGACTCATAGCTGAGCCCGCAACCACCAGCCCGGAAATTAGGACAATCACAACGTTCAGCCTATGCTTTCGCATTTGTTCTCCGATTCGCCAAACCGTTGTGGGGTCGGGTCAGTGAGGCGATGCACCTGGATGAATTCGTCGATAGAGCCGCTTTGGAATGAAATTCCATGTTACTCCATCCGCTTCCACAATTCCAAGACGTAATATGGGCCTGGTCTGCATTTGACAAACGGATTCAGCGTATTTTTGAAGAACATCGGACGGAGCGACGAAAAAGACCCGGGACCGACGCGCTTGTATTTCTCTCGCGTAACAGGGTCCTGCAACAATTGAAGTCTGTCCTGGAGAATGAAAGTCGGGTTGAGGGAAAGCACATATTGCTTCATTTCGTCCACGTACCAAGAGCGCTCCGCGGCGGACTTAGCAGCCAAAACAAGGCGCCTAAGCCTGGCCAATTCCAAATCGTTTAAACTCCAAATATCGATAGTGCGTAATTTACTGAAATATGGAACTGCGCCCGCGTCAACCAATACAATGCTATCATCCGGCTTCGCGTTTGTCCTCAACCACTTCCCGGCCGGTATATTAGCCTGGTCGAGAAGGTCGACTTGTTCTTTGGCGGAGAAGCACCAGGTCGCCAGGCCGAAACAGTAGTCCTTATTCCACATCCACCACAAGTCAAATGCTCTTATTCCGACCATTGTACAGACAAGGGCTACAGCGATGACGGCAGCCCGACCACGCTGGAAAAACCGACCTTCAGGCCAGGCCAAAACTAGCGCAACCGTCATAAACGGGACTAGAGGGACATAGTATCGGTAGGCTTCATCTGAAGCCACGGCAAATCCCAGGGACATGATGTACAGCGCATACGCGCATGTTGCGGACGCGATGAAAATGAAGGGCAAATTCGTGATCCTGAGCTTAATCAAGTCCTTGGACGGCCCGAGAAACATCGCGTACAAGAAGCCGAGAACAAAAACAGTATTCAGGTCGATTGCGAGAAACGATAGGAATTTGGCCCCACCTGTCATAAAAGTATAGAGGAGGTTGTGGGCTGGAACTTTTGTATAAACTGGAAGAGGAACGATCTGACCGTAAAAGTGAAACTTCCATGCTAGGTAAATGAGGACGGGGCAACAAAAAGAAGCCAGAAAAGCAATGAGTCCCGACCAGGATTTCCGGCCCCAACTGTAGACGAAATCGCAAGCCACCACTACAGCGACAAATATTCCTGCATCAGGCCGTGACAGCGCAGCAAGGAAGAAAACGAGTCCCTTTGATATGCACCAACCTGCCGAAACGCGGCCCTGAAGCCACAGAATCTCTAAAATAACGCCTATAGTTACCAATAAAGCAAATAACGTGGTTTCCAGGCCACCCACAGTCCAGAGCACGAGAGGAGCGCTTGTGCCGACGAGAAGTCCCGCACTGGTCGCAGCAAAGACGGATCTGTGCCTGTGCCAGGTGAAGTACTCCACAACGCCGAGGAGCGCTATGCCGCACAGGATCGAGAAGATTCTAACGTAGAAAAGATCTCCCAATCCAAATCGAAAAAGCAGCGTTTCAACGACAACAAGAAGGAAGTTGGTATATCCTTCCACGTGTTCGCCCGGGTTGAAAACGGGGCCGTGACCATTCGCCCAGTTTTCCGCATATCTGAGAGAGATGTATGCATCGTCAATCGTGAAGGTGAAAACACAAATCACCAAAACGATGAAGGCAGCGACCGGTAAAAAGAGCCAACATGCCTTCACACCTTTCAGTTTCTCTTGACCATGGGAAACTGGCTTGTCGCAACTTGGTGGAGAATCTTCTTTACTTATCTTCTCCACAAGTTACTCCAACCCCATAGTATTGTTAGGCCGCAGATCATATCAGATTCCTGGCAGCGTCCGTAAGTGCTCATGTCGGAGAACGCTGGTTCCGGTGCTCGGCGGTCTCTTCACCCAACAGGTTTTTGTTTGGTGAATGTATGCCTGAAGCACGGCAGGGTGGAAGGATTTTTCCATCTTCTCTCGTTGAGTGATTCTACCGGCACAACCGAGCGTGCAGTAAGTGAACGACCGCTGCTCCCCACAAGATCGGAGTTCCAGGCCAAATAGTTTAGCTTTGGTCCATAGAAGTGCGGACATGGGCGAGAAAAGCCGTACCAAGCGGAGACATTTGACGACTTTTCCTCTGGATCAAGAATAGCGGCCTCAAGAAGGAAACACCTTCTATCTCCACAGCGACCAGAGAACCCTGCTGAAGGTCTTCAGCTACTGCCTCACGGGAAAGAATGGAGGCCCCTATCCGAGCCTTGATACCCTGACGAACTGCTTCGGTGCTCCCCATTTCTGCAACTCCCATGAGATGAGAAGGGTCAAAGCCGTGATCCTCAAGGATTCGGCTCATGGCCATGCGGGTTCCTGACCCTCTTTCCCTATGGATGAAGGGTTCCTGAGGCAACTCTTTAAGACTAATCTTGCGTTTCAGTGCCCAGGGATGTTCGGGAAGAACTGCCAAAACCAGCTCATCGCGGAAAATCTCTTCCATAACCAGCCTGCGGTCATTCCACTTTGAGCCTACTACTCCAGCCTCAAAATTCCCTTCCAGCACATCTTCTACGATTTGAGCCGTGTCAGCGATCCGGAGTGTTATTTGGATTGCAGGGTGGGCAGATTTAAAGGAGCCGATGAGCTTCGGGAGTATGTACGTGCCTGGTATGGTGCTTGCCCCTAGAATTAGCCTCCCCGAGAGGTTTCCCTTAAACTGACCCAGGGCTTGAATTGCTTCCTCTCGCATTTGGAGTATGTTTCGAGCGTATTGGTAGAAAATCTTTCCGGCAGGAGTCGGAAGGACCTCGCGTCCGAGACGATCCACCAACTTTTCTCCCAGCATGTCCTCCAGGGTGCGAAGGTGCTCGCTAACCGTGGGCTGCGCCAGAAGCAGTGCTTCACCGGCCTTGGTGAAGCTCTTCAGTTCAACCACCTTGCAAAAGACTTCCAAGCGACGCATGTCCATCACTGCACATCCCGATATTGCTGGATTATTAATATCCTGGTATTTGATAAAGTCAAGCCGGCCTGAGAGCAATGCCGAATCTTATCCATAACTGGAGATAGCTCCAAAGAGGTTTGAATGCCGCCTGTTGAAATCATGAAAGATCTGTTCTTTATCCAGAGGGGATACCTGAATGGCAATCATTTCGTGTATCGCTCGCAAGATCCGGTCCTTATTGACACGGCATATGTGTCTGACTTCGAGACGACCGCGGCCTTGATCCAAGGTCTGGGAGTTGATCTCTCTCATACCCGGCTGATCGTAAGCACGCATTGCCACTGCGATCACATAGGCGGCAACAAGATTATACAGGAAAGGTCGTCCTGCGATATTGCAATGCACCAGATCGGCAAACACTTCATTGACACGCGGGATGACTGGTCCACATGGTGGAAATATTATCAACAGGACGCGGATTTTTTCAATTGCCACAGAGCATTGGTCGACGGGGACAAATTGTTTGTCGGACCGCACGAATTTGAGGTTATCTATACTCCAGGCCATTCCTCGGATGGGATCGTACTGTATAACAGCGATGAAAAGATCCTCATATCGTCGGACACCCTTTGGGAGAACGACCTGGCAGTCATGACCATACGTGTGGAAGGGAGCAGGGCGTGTTTTTCTATGCTGGAATCTCTCGAAAAGCTTGAAAAGCGTGATGTAAAGATGGTCTATCCAGGCCATGGCAGACCTTTCAGCAACATGCCGGAGGCCATATCAAGAGCAAGGCAGAGGCTGAACGGCTTTATTGCCAATCCAAAGCTCATCGGGAACGATCTGATCAAGAAAATCATGATTTACACGCTCATGATGAGAAAACAAGTGGACGAAGCATCGTTTTTTGAGAACCTGATGCAAACTCACTGGTTCAAAGAGACCGTGGAACTCTATTTCGACGGCGCCTACCGTACCAAGTACGATGACATAATGAAGAGCTTCTTCCAGCGGGGCATTGTGAAGAGCCGAGACGGCAAGTTGTATACGACGGTCAAACCGTGACACAGGGTCTGTAAACTGCAGCCGCAATGGGTCGTGGGCCGTCCGCTACCGGCAAACCCCTTATTTGAGCACCCAGTCTCGTTAAAGGGGGGAGAATCCATTGCGTTACGCCGCGTATCCGCGCCGTTCCTGTCATTTCACCCTGGACCAGAGTTGATCTTTTCCTCCCTTCACAGGCGTGCGAGTTACCATGAAATCACCTTTTATTCCATAAACATAGTATCCAACCGGCGAACCATTTTTAAGGGTGATGGACATCTTGTGGTCGTCGAATGTCCAAAGACCATCCGATCCTGTGGGGTGCTCCTTGTTGAAAAGCCTGCACGTTCCGTCCTTCCTAAGAGCCATGAGGGTTCTGAACGATGAATTGACATTAGCACCACCTGGATCTTCAAGAGGATGCTCTTCAGGGAGCACCTCCCAGGTACCCATCAGGGTCTGCAAGTCGATCACAGCCTGAAAAATCTGTTCGGGCGCAATCCCTCCCGCTCCCGTTGCCGAAATGGTGTGCAAGGAAATCATTAGAACAAGAAAAAGGAGACCTGACCAAGTTTTCATTCATCCTCCACTGCTATATCGACCCCGGCCGCGTGCATACGTTGCTCGGCCAAGGAAATTCCTTTGCCACTAGTGCGCACATTCCGCTGTTCACAACCGATTTTCGGGGGGGGGCCAGCGGAGCGAGTTCTTTTCTAAAGGCATTCATACCTCAGACGACACATTAACGTCCAGAGGTACCTTGCCACATTGACAGCCCACACAGCGGCGGAGATCTCAAGAATTGATATGGCTTAGATTGTTGTGATATATTTTCTTGTTTTATCCAGCACTTGAAGTTTGTAATTCAGTGGTTGTGTCCCAAGTAAGCCATAACACCTCAACATCAAATATTTTACTTGACAGACAACCTGGCCCGTGGTACCTCCCGCCCCCAGGAAGAGAACGGGAAGCCGTGCACAAGCGCTTCCTGAGTCGGCGCATTAGTACGGTTCTCGTAACTGTCTGAATAAAAGGAGGGTATGATGGTCAAGAAAGTTTTAGGTGTTTTTATCTGTATAATGATGCTGGGTTCGGCATCCCTAGCCTTTGCCGGTGGGCCGGTCGCAGGCTGTGCTCCCCCTCCCTGCGGTCCCTATCCGTATGCAGCAAAGCCTTACGGGCCTCCTCCAGCTTCTTCGGCATATTGGGGAGATGCACCGTTCCCAGGATTATGCGGTGGAGTGGTTGCCCTGCCCTTCCTGGTTGTGGGAAGCCTTCTCGGCGGAAATACGGCTGGACCGTACGGCCCCCCACCTGGCCCAGGTTACAATTGCGCTCCTCCTCCGTGCCCTCCTGGTAGGATGTATGGCCCGCCGGCCGCCGCGGGATGCGGATCAGCTTATGGTGCGGGCGGCAGCCTGTTCGGAGGACTCCCCTGCCTGGACCTGTGCTCAAGCATCCTGGGCAGCATAGGCGGTGGGGCAGGATTTCTGTATTAGGCTTATCCGGGCTGGATCTTCATAGGCGGATCGGCCCGTTTGTCAGGTCTAAAGAGAACAAACCTCAGCTAAAAAAATAACGCGAACATTTCAACCTTCCAATCCTATGGGGACTACGGTCCCCATTTTTTTTGAAATGCCTACGAAAAGGCTAGCGGTCTCTTTCCGCTGGACGAAGCACTGGTACGGCCTTAATATGGGCGCGATAAGGTCCTTTTCACGAGAATCAGAATGGCTATCCCACCCAATGAATCTTCGGAACGCCTCCAAACTCTTGAGGGGGTCCTGGATCGTCTTGTGTTCGCGGCTGAAGCAAGTGATTTCATAGTCGGCAGATTAGTCGTTCGCGGACGACGAGATCCTGTGACGGTGGTGGGATCGCTTCCTAGCCCTCACCCCGGCGAAACCCTGGTACTTCAAGGGCAATGGGAGTTCGATAAAAAATTCGGGGAACAGTTCAGATTCCAGAGCGCGCAGTCGCGAGCCCCTTCCACCGTGAGGGGCATTGAAAAATATCTTTCATCCAGTCTCGTCAAGGGAATCGGGCCGGAGATGGCACGAAGGATTACCGCGGTCTTTGGCGAAAAAACACTCGACGTCATCGAGAAGCATCCGAAGGAGCTTCGGCAAGTGTCCGGGATAGGGCCGATGAGAGCTGAAAAGATTTCCGAAGCCTTCCAGGAACAGAAAAGCATCAGAGATGTAATGCTGTTCTTGCAGACTCACGGCGTATCTCCTACCTACGCTTTCAAAATCTTCAAAAAATACGGCAAGACAGCCATTCAAGCAGTATCCAACAACCCCTACTGCCTCGCCACTGCCATCAGGGGAATAGGCTTCAAATCCGCGGATCGGATCGCCGGCAGCCTCGGAATCGACATGCGGTCGCCGTTGAGAGCGCGCGCGGGCATTCTTTATGTGTTAGATGTTGTGCAATCCGAGGGCCATGTCTATTATCCGCGATCCATCCTGCTTGAGAAGGCCAGGGAACTGCTCGGCATAGACGCTCAAACTCTGGGGAAGGCCCTGGAAGACCTCGCGCAGACCAGGGAAGTAGCCATCGAGGAAGAACGCGTTTATCCGGCTATGATGGCGACCATGGAAAACTCGGTGGCATTGAAGCTGAGGAACCTGATTTCAGCACCACGTTTTCTCCCGGAAATCAAGGTCGGGCCGGCGATTGATTGGATCGAGACGCGCAGCGGAATGAAGCTGTCGGACGCCCAACGGGAAGCGGTGGCATCAGTGATGGAGCACAAAGTGCTCGTGATTACGGGAGGCCCCGGTACCGGTAAGACCACGCTCTTGCGATCTCTCATCGAGATCCTGGAAGCCAAAAAGTTGAGGGTATTGCTGACCGCGCCCACAGGCCGAGCGGCCAAGAGGCTATCCGAAGCTACTGGACGAGAAGCCAAGACCATCCATCGACTCTTGGAGTATTCTCCAGCCGAAGGAGGTTTTCAGCGGGGATTAGGAAGGCCATTGGAAGCCGAAGTTGTAGTGGTGGACGAGGTTTCGATGGTAGACGTATCCCTGATGCACTACCTGCTGTCTGCCATAAATGCTCAAAGCACCCTACTGCTCGTGGGCGACGCGGACCAGTTGCCCTCCGTGGGGCCGGGAAATGTGCTTGGAGATGTCATAAAATCGGGAAAACTCCCGGTTGTGCGCCTCCATACAGTGTTCAGGCAGGCCAGCTCCAGCTTAATCGTCACCAACGCCCACCTGGTGAATCAGGGGAAGATGCCTATAAAAGACGACGAAACAACGGGTCTCTCCGACTTCTACCTGATCGAAAAGGAAGATCCCGAGGAATCTTTGCGTCTCATAAAAGAAATGATCAGCCGAAGGATTCCGGAGCGATTCGGCTTCGACCCCGTCCAGGATCTGCAGGTTTTGAGCCCGATGCACAAGGGAACGGTCGGCACGGAAAACCTTAATCGAGAGTTGAGAGAGATATTGAATCCCCTCGGTCGTCCAATTAGAGGGGACAGGTTTCGGGTCGGCGACCGCGTTATGCAGACAAGAAACAACTACGACAAAGAAGTATTCAATGGGGATATCGGCAGAATTATTTCCTTCGATCCGGAAGAAGATGAGGCTGTTGTAGAATTTGAC
>JBKQMK010000446.1:0-4892 GCA_052146735.1 Desulfomonilaceae bacterium
TCGTGATGTGGTGATTGTGCACGGCGATGAGCGATTCGTCTTCAAAGCTCATTTCAAACGAGATAGGCCGCCGTCGGTCGCGTTCTACGGCCTGATCGACGAACGAGGCTTGCCCAAGGCCTTCTTACCTGCTCGCCCTGGGCGATTCTGAGCCTCTCCATCCAGACTTAATCGAGATGAAGCAGGTGCAGGATATTCTGAAGAACGGCGCCAATGTTAATGCAGTGAATAAATGGGGTACATTCGTCCGACATCAGCCTGAGGACTATAATAGCTTGAGGGGTCTTGTGTCGATAAAGGTAAAAAGAATAAATGCGACGATTGGTTGCACTGCCACCCGCTTTTCACACACATCGATCGTAGTACCTGCTATGATGGTCATGATCCTGCTGTTCTGCCCAATTTCTCACCTCAGACTTGTGGACGGAGACGAGGGGTACTACCTGTTAGCCGCCAGACTTGTTTCAGAGGGAAAGCTGCCATATCGAGATTTCTTTTTTCCACAAATGCCTTTGATTCCTTATGTGTACGCGTTGTGGATGAAAATGACAGGGATCTCGTGGCATTTCGCTCGGTGGTTGTCAGCGGTCTTCGCTGTATCCTTAGGGCTGGCAATCTTCTTACAAACCATTAGGCTCACCGGAAGGCGAAAGGCTGGGTTGATTGCATTACTTCTATTCTCTTTCAACACTCTAGCTCTCCTATGGCTCACTGTCATCAAGACATACGCGTTATCCTCGATGCTTCTATTTCTTGCCTTTGCAGTGATTCCCGACAATGAGGAACGAAACTCCTCCTCAAGATTGTCCTACTTTATGGCTGGCACTCTCGTGGGTTTGTCCTTCCTTTCGCGATCGATCTTCGTTCTGGCGGCACTGCCTTTTGTCAGCAATATCCTTCGTCTTCAGTGCCCACCGAAGAATCGTCTGGCCCGCCTTTGTTTGTTCGTATGTGGTCTATTATTGGTCGGGTTTACGATAATGCCATTCATGGCTGCAAGTCCTGAGGGATTCGCGTTTGGAAACTTCGGTTACCACTCTTCCCTAATCGATTTCAATTTGACAACCATGATCCAACAGAAGATCGATCTACTTCGTAACCAATTCCTTTCGAACTCCGAAGCGTCTGGGGCCAACATTCAGTTTCTTATTCTTATGCTGTTGAACCTAGTAGGCATTCAAAGAGGTCTCTACAAAAATGCTAAGGTTGCACTGTCATTCGATATAGTGTTATGCATGTTTGTGGCCACCCTTCTCATTCCTGGAGCACACATTCAATATTTTGTGACTCTCGTGCCTTTCCTGGCATTCAACAGTGCCTGTGCCGTGGATGGACTGTCTCTTGACAGCAGGTGGGGCCTGAGGACATCGGGTATTCGTTCAGTCCGGATCCTTTTGATCGGAATTATGTGTGCATATATTGCCGCGTGCCCAATAAATCTTTACAATATCACAGTGAGCGGCGCGGGCGTCCCTGGTGTGCAGGGAGAGAAGGATGTTGTGGACTTGAGGATTGACACAATCAAGTCGATTTCCCTGGAGATTGACAAGCACTCAGTTTCTGGCCAACAGGTTCTGACTTGGTGGCCGGGATACCTGGTAGAATCTGTGGCCTCTCCGATGCCAGGTATGGAGAATCAATTTGGTGTGGAAGCCGCGCATTCGCTGACAGAAATACAAAGAATGTCTTTGCGAGTCTGTTCCGAAGAGGAGATCGCGAACATTATCCGAAGCTCTACTGCCAAGTTGGTGGTCGTCGGGAACTGTTGCTGGGGACAAGCAGAATGGAGAGCCCTGCTGAAAAAAAAGGGGTATCGAATAGTCAGTCGGATTGCACATACTGAAATATACGAGGCTCGGCCAGAGTGGAGCAGGAGGTAGCGCTTCGACAGGAGTCGCAGCTCCGAATTGGTGTCCAAATGGTGTCCATCGGAAGCGAAAGTTCTGGGGAGGAACAAAGACCCGAGGCAGTTTCGGGGTTGTGTGCTCCCACGAAGCCTCTTCCAATGCAAATATCGCCCGCTCCATACCGGTCTGCGTGATCGTCGCCCATTCCGTGGATGAAGACCACCAGAGCAGAGTTCTCCCGGTAGCGATTGAGAATGCTCTTCGTGTATCCAAAGACCGTTTTCCAGTATCGGCGCACCTGCTCGGCATCTCCCGGATCGTTCAAATCTACAATAAACTTGTCCGGGTCGGAGCGCTCCCGTGGAGTCTCTCTGGGTCGTCTATATTTTCTGTTGTTTATAATGGCGTAGGCATCAAGTGCTTCGGCCGGGTGGTAACCCAAAATCTCGGTATTATCGTCATCACCCTAGAATCCATGAGGAACAACAACTAGTACATTGGATGCACCTTTTTTTCTGAGACTCAGTGACCCAGAGCGCATCCATCCATTGGACACTGGAGACAGACTCTTGCACGAGTTCTCCGACCTTGGAGGAAAATCTGACCACAATTCGCTCTTGGGGAACTCCGCCCAGCATCGGCCATCCAGGACTTTCCCACCTTTGAACCTGTCCCTACCCCCGACCTGCTTGAAGAAAAAAGGCACCTTCGCTTTCAAGCACTGGTCACGAATATTCCTTGCCCAATTCAAGTCCATTGGTCGAGCCTCGGGGCCGGATTCCCCGCCAACTATTACCCAGTGAATGTCTTTCAAATCAATTTTCGGAATCGCCCCCAAGAGCGGCTCAAAACTCACAAATCGTACTTTTGCCTCTACCTTCCGCAACTTGCCAAGACGATGGAGAAAATCCGCATTCTCCACAGTGACCCCAACCCACGCATTGTCCGGCCACGACAGTTCATCCTTCAAGTCGGCCAGACGGTCGGCACGTTTCGTAAGCACCTGAAAAATGTGCTGCGGACACTTCTCGATGCGAGCAATGATTTCTTGGATGGCATCTAGCGGCGCGTCCTCGTGGAAGGTGTCGCTCATCGTATTCACGAAAATCATCCTGGGCTTTTTCCAGTGCAGCGGTTGGTCCAGGTATTGGGGATAAACCCGAAATTCAAATCCGTCGTCATACTTTGTGGTCTTGGTATTTCCTTGCAATCTCGTGGCATCCCTTCTGGCATAGCAGTTCCGGCATCCATCACTCACCGCTGAACACCCTCCGAAGGGGTTCCAGCTGTATTCCGTCCACGAGATTTTAGTCTTTCCCATCTTGCTCTCACTGTGCTCTTGTTTTTCCAGGAAGATACCTGCTGGGAAGATGGATGTTATCACGAATATGAAAAAATAATCAAAGAGAAAGATGCCGAGAGATAAGGATTCAGGCTTCGTGTAATCAATTTTGATCCATTTTTAGAGATGGGTAAGGGAAAAGTATGGCTGATTTTCGAAGATTTGAACCTGGATTTTGCGTTTGATACAAAAAGAACAGCTGCAGTAACAACATAGTGCTTTTTGAAGTCCCGTGATTCTGGTACGTTCCGGTCTGCAACTGACAGGAGACAACCAGAATCGAGGGGGACTTCGGAAGCATGAGTAAGAGAAACAGAGGACGAGGTCAAGAGGGAAAAGCCATCGTGCCCGGCAGTCGGTTTTCGGAGCAACGGCTGACCAGCCGCGCCGGTTTGATCATGGTAGCTCGTTTTGCTAGAAAACTTGGAATCGCAAGGATCATCGACGAGACGGTACACGTGAAGCGGGGCGCCAACGCTCGATACAAGCTGGGGATGATTGTGACGGGAGTAGCGCTGGGCATTGTCTCTGGATGTCGCCACATTTCTCATCTTTGTGAACTGGCGGCCGACGAGGTCTTCATGAAGACGCAGGGCTGGAAAAGCTTTCCGGTGGTCTCGGCATTAGCCGGTTGTTGGAGCGATTCCGTATGGCGCATTGCGTGGAACTGGCCGAGGCTCAGCGCAGACTTCGACAGAAGGTATGGAACAAGAAATGGTTGGGAGTGGTGCACCTTGACCTCGACTCCTCGGCTAAGAGCGCCTATGGGCATCAGCAGGGTGTAGCCAGAGGTCATAATACGGAGCGGTCGCACAAACCGATGCTCAATCCGCTCTTTGCTTTCATTGCCCAGACCGGCGAGTGCTTGAACTCTTGGTTGCGCCCCGGCAATACGCACAGCGCCAACGGGAGCGTGGAGTTTCTCAGGGAGACCCTGCCCCAGCTCCCCAAGAGGGTATGGAAGGTGATTGTCCGAGCGGACTCTGCCTTCTTCAGCATTGAGTTTCTTCGTGAGCTCCACCGGCGATGTTGTGGGTACGTGGTGAAGGTGAAGATTCGTGGGTGGAAGCGCCTGTGCGCAGCCCAAGTCTGGCAAAAGGCCCACGGTCAGGAAGGAGTTTGGACGGCAGAATTCTTCCACAAGCTCGACGGCTGGAAAACGGCTCGGCGTTTCGTCGCTGTGCGAAGGCTGGTGGGCATGGAAACCGAGGGGACGCTCTTTCCCGTTCCGATCTACAGTTACGGTCTCTGGGTAACTAACCTGTCTCTTACGCCTCTGCAGCTCGAACGATTCTACAACAAGCGATCCATTGCTGAGAATCTTATCGGAGCGGGTAAGAATCAGATGGCGTTTGGCAGTATGCTCGTGGAGGAATTCTGGGCCAATCATGCTCTTCTCCAGGTGGCAGTCCTGGCGTACAATCTGCTCATCTGGTTTCAGCGAATCATCGCCGACCCACACCGCACAAAGGAACGGCCGAACACCGTCAGGGCGTGGCTCATCTACGTGGCAGCACGGCTGCTGTTCACCAACAACACCTGGATGCTTGCTCTGAGTGAATCGTACCCATAGCAACAAGAATGGAGACGGATGGAAGACCGTCTGGCAGTCCTGACTCTTTGACAAGCGTGCTCCCTACGAACGCCTGCAGGAAAGACCGAGAGGAGTGGGATAGGTGCGCCCAAAAGAGTCCACACAGGTG
>JBKQMK010000447.1:0-14022 GCA_052146735.1 Desulfomonilaceae bacterium
TATTGGCGAGCCTGGAGCACCGCTCCTACGAGGGACTGGTTGATGACAGCGGTTGGCCCCCCTCCCATGGCTATAATGGCTTTCCCCGTCAGTTTTTCCATTGTGGACTCCTTTTCCTCAAACGCACCGCGAACGCCTTGGTTTCTTTTCTTCCATACTACACCGTGTCACCCGCATCACGCTCACAATTATGAAAGACTATCCCCTGATGGCAAAGAGTTTTTTTGTAGATTTGCTCGATAAATTAGTCGACTCGCAAGCGTTTCGTCAATCCCGCATATTCCTTAGTACTCTGTTTCGCAAGTTCGGTGACTTGTGTGACGTAACTGCCTCTGGTGGACGGGTAGGGCCGGCGTCCCTGCCGGCCGTGGATCAATGACCGGCACGGAGGCCGGTCCTACCGATAAATGGCTTCGGCTACGGTGACTCGATCGATCATAATGCGTGACCGAACTTATGAAACCGAGTAATTAGCGTGGTTGATTTTCCATCAGTGGATGGGTACATTGTAATGATGAAACATCCCTCGCCCACGGAAAAGGCCGTTCGCATTATTGAGAGTTTTGACAATCTGACCGCGAAACAACGCGTGGAGATTTTCAGGGACTTGTCATCCAAAGGTCGTGAGGAACTGGTGGAAGTCATCACGCGGCCTACCGAGCTTATACGCAAGATTTCAGAAGAGGAGATGTTTTTCACCATAAAGGCGCTGGGTGAGGAAAACGCTCCGGTCCTCATTGCTATGACAACCGGGAAACAACTCCTGTATTTGCTGGATATAGACCTGTGGAAAAAAGAGATGCTTGATACATACGCAGTGGCCCGATGGCTGGACATACTCTCAAGAATCGGCGAAGAGAAAATGCTCCAATTTGTGCAGGTCGCGGACCCGGAACTTATCATGACCGCAATGGATCGTTTGATAAGGGTCAAGATGCGGGATCCTGACATAGACTTTGTTGAAGAAAGCGATTCTCTGCCTTCCTATACGCTCGAAGACATGTTTTACATCGAGTTTCGCGTACCGGATTCGGAAGATGTGCTCAAACAATTTTTGGAAACCGTGTTTCGATGGAACATCCGGTATTACATCAATATGATGCAAGGGCTCGCTACTGGAATACCTGGAGAGGACGAGGAGGCAGCCCTTAAGTGGCGGCGTGCCCGCTTGGCGGATAAAGGTTTTCCCGAGTTTGACGAGGCCGTGGAAATCTATCAGTACCTCCAGCGCGGCGCGGTCAGGGAGCCGCTGGTGGAATCTGTGCCGCCGGAACCGGATGATTCTGAAAAGTCTCGTTACTTTCTGGGCTATCCTTTGAAGGTAATTGACTCGAACAGCCTGTTCAGGAAATGTCTGGATGACACTTTAGATCGGACTGAAAAAGACCGGCTGGCGACTGAGCTCGCGCATCTCTCTAATAAGGTGATGGTTGCGGACGGCCGAGATCCCGGGTCGGTGGATGATGTTCAGGGTAGTCTGAAAAAGGTGAGTGGCTATATCAACATCGCTTTGGAAGAGACGTGCGGAGAAAATGTCTCTGAGGCGCTCGGAATACTCAGATCAAACCACATGGAGATTCTGTTTCGAAGGGGATTCAGCTTGATTCTTGACCTTCGAAAAGACGCTCAGAAGTTGGTCAGAAGTTATGAAGGGGGAGTTGAAAATCTTGGACATCCTCTTGCGGAACTCTTGAAGGCTCTGTTCCAAAAAAGACCCTTTTATGCCGGCAATGTGATTGGAGACGACAAAGTCCGAGAGTTCGCGCAGATTGAAGATATCTTGATAATTAGGAAATTGATGGATCAAACGTCCCTCGAAGACAGTTGGGAAGCATTATAACATGATCGTTCCGCGGAGGTCGCAGAGACCGCGAAGCAATCCCTCTTCTCCGTCTTTCTACCAAATAAGGCACAGATAATTCGGGCCGGTTTCTGCGGCGATATGCGTCGACCGAGAAGAGATCCAGTGGCGCCTCTTGTCTGGTTTGAGGCATTTTTTCCTTTGCGCTCTCTGCGCTCTCTGCGCTCTCTGCGGTACATCTTTCTTTCGAGACTACTCCCCCCATATTCTGCTTGCGGACTATCAGCTACTTGCTTTTTTTGTCTAAGTAGGTTACTTTTAAATTCCACCCATCGCATTTCCATAGATGATCAGATCCAGGAGAATAGACTAATGCAAGGTTTTGAGCCTACTATCGTCGCATTTTGCTGTCATTACTGTGCTTACGGCGCGGCCGATCTGGCAGGTAGCATGAGGCTGGAATATCCTCCCAATATCCGCGTCATCCGCCTCCCTTGCACTGGAAAAATCACGCCGATCTTTCTCTTGAGAGCTTTTGAAAAAGGTGCAGACGGGGTCTATGTGGCCGGTTGCCTCGAAGGCGACTGCCATTTCATCCAGGGTAACTTGGTAGCCAAACCACGGGTAAACTATACCAAGAAACTCATAGAGGAAGTCGGTATCGAACCGGAGCGCCTTGAAATGTTCAACATGAGCGCAGCAATGGGCCCAAGATTTGCCGAGGTGGCGCGTGAGTTTACCGAGCGGATCAAAAACCTGGGTCCCAGCCCCATCAACAAGAAGTATCGGAACCTCAAGAATGAGGCAGCATAACCCCTTTCTGGCTTTTTTCAGCAAAGTCCTTGTGGAGGCACAAAATGGTTGTAGGTGAGAGGAAACCCTTCGAAGAAATAGCCCGGATGTTGGAGGGACACAAGAAAATCATGGTACTCGGGTGCGGCGGTTGTGTCACTGTTTGCTTGACCGGCGGGCAAGAAGCGGTGCGCGTCCTGTCCAGTCAACTACGAATGGCCCGTGACAACCAAGGCAATCCCATCGAGATAGTCGAGAAGACCGTCGAGCGACAGTGCGACCCTGAATACATCGAGGAAGTCCACGCCATGGTTCCCGAGGTAGAAGCGGTTCTTTCGATGGCCTGTGGAGCAGGTGTTGGGTTCATGGCCGAACGATATACGAATACTCCTCTTTATCCCGCTTTGAATACCACTTTCGTCGGTGGTTCAAAGAAGGAAGGCTACTACGTAGAGCGCTGTCAGACCTGCGGCGAGTGCAAGCTCTATTACACCGGCGGTATTTGCCCCATTTCAAGATGCTCCAAGAGCCTCTTGAACGGCCCATGCGGCGGTTCCACCAAAGGGAAGTGCGAGATTGACCCCGAGGTTGATTGCGGATGGCAACTTATTGTGGACCGGCTCAAATCATTGAACCTGATGGACCGATACGAAGAGATTATGACCTCCAATGATTGGAGAACTAATAGGGACGGGGGACCCCGTAAGATGGTCAGGGAGGACTTTCAACGATGACCGCTGAGTGCAAAACAGAAAGCAGGCTCGAAAAGATACTCAGATCCGGGAAGTTTGCCGTTACTGGGGAATGCGGTCCGCCTCGCGGGGCCGACCCGGAAGTGATTCGCAAAAAATGCGCATTGCTCAAGAACAACGCGGACGCTTTCAATATTACCGACAACCAGACTTCTGTGGTGAGAATGTCCTCCATAGCTTCTTCTATTGTCATGATGCAGGAAGGCCTGGAACCGGTCATGCAAATGGTCTGCCGTGATCGCAATAGAATAGCTATTCAGAGCGATATTCTCGGAGGAGCAGCTCTCGGCATCAAGAACATGCTCTGCCTTTCCGGCGATCATCAGAAGTTCGGGGATCATCCTCAGGCCAAGAATGTTTTTGACCTGGATTCTATTCAGCTTATTCAGACGGTCCGAGGAATGCGCGACGGCAAATTCCTCGGCGGCGAAGATATAAAGGTTGCTCCGAACCTTTTCATCGGTGCTGCGGAAAACCCGTTTGCAGATCCTTTTGAAATTCGCGTGCCTCGCCTTGCGAAGAAAGTCGCGGCAGGCGTTGAGTTTATTCAAACTCAGTGCATCTTTAATGTAGCCAAGTTTCGCGAGTGGATGAAGGGTGTCGTAGATCGCGGCCTTCATGAAAAGGTTTTCATACTTGGAGGCGTGACGCCGTTCAAGTCTTTCGGCATGGCCAAATACATGGCCAATAATGTACCAGGGATGGACGTGCCGGAGGAGCTTCTCAAACGCATGAAAGATGCGCCGAAAGAGAAGCAGGCCGAAGAAGGCATCACCATAGCAGTCGAAACCATAAAACAGCTTCAGGAGATGCCGGGCGTTGCAGGCGTTCATATTATGGCGATTGAATGGGAACAAAAGGTGGGAGAAATAGCGGAAAAAGCCGGTCTGCTCCCGCGCCCGTCAGTATAAAAATTATTCAGAGAATTGTGAGAGCCAGGGGCGTCTACGACGCCCCTGTTTATTTTCCTAATAGGATTTCGTATAATTAGTAATCAAGGTTAACCACATTCAGCGCGTTTCTTTCAATGAAATCTCGCCGTGGTTCTACCTGGTCTCCCATTAGTGTGGAGAAGATCTCGTTGGCTTTGACAGCGTCCTCAACTGTTATCTGGAGAATTTTCCGGTGTTCCGGATTCATGGTCGTGTCCCACAACTGTTCCGCGTTCATTTCGCCAAGACCCTTGTACCGTTGAATAGAGAGATTCTTGCGGCCGTGCTCCAGGATCAATTCAGCGAGGCCCGAGAAACTCGGTACTTCCAACTTTTTCTCATCCATGTGCATGGTCAAGGGAAGTTGTCCCAATACTCCAACTCGCTCTGTTATGGACACTATCTCAGCAAACGAAGGAGACTCCGTGAGATCGAAGTCGATCAGTGTTCGGCGGCTTAGGCCATTTCGCTTGCATTTGACGTCTATGTAGTATTTGCTCTCCTCCTCATCCTTTTCAATGTCCATGCTCACAGGCATAAGATCAGAATGGGACGTTTCGAGCCTCTTGAGCACTCTCTCAGCTATTTCATCGGCCTGTTCCAAGCTGGCAAGAGATTCCGGATTGAGACCTTCAACTGCGAAGGCCTTCAGCACTGATCTCTCCATGTTCTTGCGTTCGAACACGTCCAGTATCTTTTCCATTCTCAGAATATTCTTAATAATATTGACTAGTACCGTTCCCTCTAAGAATTCACCCTCTTTCTTTTCAATTCTTACCTTCTCGAGGCCGTTGTTCAATATGATGTCATCCAGAGAGCTTTCGTCTTTCACATAAAACTGCTCTTTCCCTTTCTTGACCTTGAAAAGCGGAGGCTGCGCGAAATAAAGGTATCCTCTGTTGATGACTTCGGCCATCCATCTAAAAAAGAAGGTCAGTAAAAGTGTACGAATGTGGGACCCGTCGACGTCGGCATCGGTCATTATTATTATCTTGTGATACCGGGTTTTCGAAATATCAAAGTCTTCTTCTCCTATACCCGTTCCAAGGGCCGTAATCAGGGTCCTGATCTCCTGGCTCTGGATGATCTTGTCGAAGCGGGCCTTCTCAACATTGAGGATTTTACCCTTCAATGGAAGAACCGCCTGAGTGCGTCTATCTCTCCCTTGTTTGGCCGAACCGCCGGCAGATTCTCCCTCCACTATGAACAATTCAGCCTGCGCCGGATCTCTCTCCTGACAATCCGCTAACTTTCCGGGCAAAGCGGAGGATTCGAGAGCGCTCTTTCTTCTCGTCAACTCTCGGGCTTTACGGGCTGCTTCTCGCGCCCTTCCCGCTTCCAGAGATTTGTTGATGATCCACTTGGCAGTCTGCGGATGCTCTTCCAGGTACTCGCCTAGCTTTTCGTTGATAAGCTGCTCAACTATTCCCCGAATGTCCATGTTGCCGAGTTTGGACTTGGTCTGACTGTCGAACTGCGGATTCAGCATTCTCACGGCCAAGACGGCAGTGAGACCCTCCCTCAGATCTTCCCCGGTAACGCTGAGTTGGCTTTTACCATTCTTTAACAGACCTTTTACGTTGGCATACTGATTGATCGTTCGGGTCAAGGCGGCCCTGAAGCCAGAGAGGTGAGTTCCGCCCTCAAATGTGTTTATGTTGTTGCAGTAGGTAAACACTGTTTCGGAGTATCCGTCGTTATATTGAATGGCGCACTCGACGATATTGCTGTCCTTTTCTCCGATCATATAAATGGGTTTTCCGTCCATGGTCTTTTTGGCCTTGTTAAGGTGTTCCACAAAAGACAATATCCCCCCTTCGTATTCAAAAACGACGGCTGGGTTCTCGGAGCGCTCGTCCTCAAACGTTATACGCAGCCCTTTATTGAGAAAGGCCAATTCTCTTAGTCGTGCCGCAATTATTTCATAGCTAAAATCAACGGTGCCAAATATCTCCGGATCTGCCTTAAAGGTTATCTTGGTGCCATTTCGCTTTGTCGTTCCGACTACTTCAAGCTCACTATCTTTCTTTCCCCGCCTGTACATCTGTCTGAAGACCTGGCCCTCACGTCGGATCTCAAGCTTGAGTAACTCGGATAAAGCGTTGACCACTGACACACCAACACCGTGTAATCCTCCGGACACCTTATATGTGTCGCTGTCGAACTTCCCACCGGCGTGCAAGATGGTCATCACCACTTCAGCCGCGGGAATTCTTTCCGTAGGATGCATGTCGGTAGGTATGCCACGGCCGTCGTCTTCGATTGTAGCTGAGGAATCTAGGTGAACCACCACGGAGATGTTATGACAAAATCCAGCCAAAGCTTCGTCAACCGCATTGTCCACAACTTCCCAAATAAGCTGATGTAATCCCTCGGAACCAGTGTTACCGATGTACATTCCCGGAGTGTTGCGAACAGCCTCGAGGCCTTCTAGCACTTTTATATTTTCTGCACCGTAGTGTCTTTCTTCCTGCACTTTCGACGTTTCCCCTTTCAGATCACAGTTTTTGCCTGCAACAAATTATTTATTTCCGCATAGGCATTACTAGATTGAAGTAACCTTTGAGGGGCTCCGGGCGAATAACAAGCGGAGCCCCTTCTCGGTGGAATTCAAAAGAAACCGTATCCGTATCCACGACGTTCAAGGATTCTATCAAGTAGCCCACGTTTATGATGACAGCGAACTCTTCGCCTTGGTATTCCACGTCAACAACATCTTTGGCAGTGCCTAAATCAGGATGAGTGGCACTAAACTCCATCTTTCCCGGATTCACTTGCACATTCACTCCTTTGTTGCGATCCGAGGTCAAGATGGCAACCCTTCTCAGGGCTTGCAACGCTTTTAGACGGTTCACTTTGATCATCTTCTCGCCTGCCTCAGGTATCACCTTGCGATAATCCGGGTAATCTCCATCTATTAGGCGTACAGTCATCATGAAACGCTCGGTCCTAACAAACATGTTCTTCTCTTCAAACCCGACAGACACGTTTCCCTTCAGATTTTCCAAAATGCGTCTCAATTCCAGGAGCCCTTTTTTTGGCACCAAAACCGCGGATTTAAGAGACACTTTTACATCTTCGGTAATTAAGGCAAGCCGATGACCATCAGTTGCTACCAGCCGCGTGTTCTCCCCGTCCTGTTCAAACAACACTCCATTGAGGTTGAATCTGGAATCATCGCTCGATGAAGCGAACAGGGTTTTGTCAATCATATAAAGCAGCTTTTCGGCTGGTATTGAAAACGTTTCTATTTCGTCAAAGGATATCCACACGGGATAGTCCGACGCATCCATGCAGGCCAACTCAAATTCACTTTCGCCTGAAACGATCTTAATCCTCTTCGATTCGGTGGTTTGCACGCTAATTTGTCCCGAGGCCAATTCTCGAACGATCTCGTAAATCTTTCTAGCGGGAACGGTCAGCGAACCGGGTTCTTTAACTACATAATTATAAGACATCTGCAGGCCGACTTCCAGATCTGTGGCCGTGATCACCAAATGTTCCGGATCGGTAGCCGCTATGAGTAGATGAGACAAGATTGGCAAAGTCGATCTTTTTTCGGTTATGGGAACCGCTTTTGAGAGTCCTTCAAGAAAAGAATCTCGTTCAATTTCAAAAAACATGAAGATCTCCTTCAGTCTTCTATAGAGACATAAAGATTTAAAAGATCAGTAGTCCGAGAAGAGGCTGTGAATTAGTGAAAACAGCGACAAAACTCCCCCTGGAAGCCGCAGAAGCCTGTTGAATTATCGTGGATAAATGGGCGCCGGATCGTGCATAACTCCGGGTCGGTAAGTTTTTCAGGGTTCTTGCACAAGTTATCCACATGAAACTTTCCGCCACTTTTACTCCCTAATATCTTTCTTGAGCCCCTCTATAAGATTTTTCAGAGAATGATCTTGTTCCAATTTTTTCTCAATTTTTCTGGTGGCATAAATCACTGTCGAGTGATCTTTCCCTCCAAATGCCGCACCTATTTCCGGATACGAAAACTCCGTGAGTTCTCGAGCGATGTACATTCCTACCTGACGAGGGAGAGCATAGAGCTTGTGCTTTTTCTTGGACTTGATGTCCACAGGCTTGACGTTGAAGGCTTTAGCCACCCGCGAAATTATGTCTTCGATCGTGATGTTCTTGGTATGTCGACGTAAAATATCCCTGAGCGCTGTATCTGCTAGGTCCTTCGTAAGCGGCAAACCCCGGAGCGTACTCATTGCGATGACTCGAATCAGATAACCCACCAGGTCCCTGATGTTTGACTCCACATGCTCTGCAAGGAAATAAGCTACCTCGTCTGGGAGATCAACAGCGTCCTCGAAAGCTTTTCTTTTCAGAATTGCTACCTTGGTTTCGAGGTCCGGAGTGCCCATATCCGCGACTAGACCCCAAATAAAACGAGATCTTAACCGATGTTCCATATCGGAAATTTCATTGGGAAATCTGTCAGAAGTGAGAACTATCTGCTTTCTTGCCTCATAGATGCTGTTGAAGGTGTGGAAAAACTCTTCCTGCGTTCGTTCCTTGCCGGCAAGGAACTGGATATCGTCAATCATTAGAAGATCTACATTGCGGTATTTGTTGCGAAAATCTACCATGCGATCAAAGCGGATCGCATTGATCATCTCGTTGGTAAATTCTTCAGAGGTGCTGAAGGAGACTTTTTTCGTCTTATCTTTGGATACAACAGAGTAGCCGATAGAACTCATGAGATGAGTCTTTCCCAGCCCTGTTCCTCCATAAATAAATAAAGGATTATAGCTCTTTCCAGGGTTTTCAGAAACCGATAGTGCAGCCGCATGAGCAAACTGGTTGCAACCTCCAACCACAAAGCTCTCGAACGTATAGCGGGGGTTCAAGTTGCGTTTCAAGGCGAATTCGTCAGTCATACTCATCGATTCGGTGAGGCCATCCTGATATTGCTGCTCCGGAACATTGTCAAACGCCTTATTGCCGAAGTCGTCCCTGGATTTGAAATTCATTTCATACTTTGTCCCTGTCACCTCCAGAAGTGAATCTCGTATCATATTGACATAATTGTCTTTAATCCACCCAATAAAGAAATTATTGGGGACCGACAGAACCACTTGGTCCTCAGATATATTCTCACAGATTATTGGTTCGAGCCAAGTGGACATGGTATGCTCATTCACCCTGGTCCGAAGCAACTCCACGCAGCGTGTCCAGATATTATTCATGTTGGTAAAATATAATCTTTTTAATATGATAACTATAGAAGACAGTAGCACGGAGGGGTTGAGATTTCAAGCAAAATCTTCGGAATAACCCATAGCCTCCAACAGGCGGTCAAGCTCTTCGCGCGAGTGGAAGGCGAGTTCCAGCCTTCCGGATTCATTAGTTTTATTTCTAATGAGCACGCGGGTAGAAAAATGTCGGGAGAGTTTTGTTTCCAGGGCGGCCAGATCGGGATCTTTTTCAGGTGTTTTCAGTGAACCAGCCTGCTGTTTATTCTTGAAATTTTGAACTATTCGCTCCAATTCCCGAACCGAGAGCTTGCGCTTAATGATTCTTGAAGAAAGGTTCAATTGAGTGGGCAAATGGTCCACCGCAAGAAGTGTCCTTGCATGACCCATGGAAAGCCTATCTTCACGAAGATGGTCCTTGATAGGATCAGGTAGTTTCAATAGCCTGAGATGATTTGTAATATTGGTACGATCTTTGCCAATCCTCTGGGCAAGGATCTCGTGGGTATAAGAAAATTTCTGTATTAAAGTGTTGTAGGCCTCGGCTGTGTCAAGAGGATTCAGATTTTCTCGCTGAAGGTTCTCTATGAGAGCTATCTCCAATGATTCGGCATCGGACATGGTTCTTACGATGACTGGAATTGTGAAGAAACCGGCCTTCTTGGCAGCTCTCCAACGCCTCTCGCCGGCGACTATCTCGTACTTCCCCTCGGTGATGGAACGTACTATCAAAGGTTGAATTACGCCCATCTCCTTTATGGAATGACTCAAGTCAGCAAGAGATTCCTCTGAGAAGGATCGTCTGGGCTGATATGGATTCGGAAGCAGAGAATCTATGGGAAGGTAGTTAATACCCGCCTCCGGCGCACTCTGCCCTGCCGGCTTGTCCAAAGGGATCAAAGCGTCAAGACCTTGTCCCAATGCTGTACGCTTCTTGGTGGTTTCCGTCACCTTCAACATCCATGATCTCCTTTGAGAGTGAGAGATAACTGATCGCTCCGCGGGACGTAATGTCGTATAGGACGACAGGCTTCCCAAAACTTGGCGATTCCGAAAGCTTCACGTTTCGCGGTATTATTGTATCAAATACTTGAGATCGCAAATTTTTTCTTACATCCTCTACCACCTGGTGACTCAAATTATTCCTGGGATCGAACATAGTGAGAAGAAAACCTTCTATGCGCAGGGATTGGTTGAAGTTTGACCGGATCCTGCGAATTGTCTGCAACAGGCTACCGACTCCTTCCAGAGCATAATACTCGCACTGTATAGGAATCAGCACCGAGTCCGCTGCGACCAACGCATTCAAGGTCAAAAATCCCAACGAGGGCGGGCAATCAACAAACACGTAGTCATAAGAGTGTCTTATTGGTTCAATAGCCGAGAGCAACAAACGTTCCCGTGAGGGTAACGAGATGAATTCCACCTCAGCTCCTATAAGATCCTGAGATGAAGGTAACATATCCAAGTATTCCAGTGCAGTGCGCCTTACGATCTGCTGATGACTCTCCTTTGATATGAGGAGTTCGTACACGGAGGGCTCCCCGGGGGACAGACGGATGCCCAGCCCACTGGAGGCGTTAGCTTGGGGATCAAGATCAATCAGGAGTGTGCGTCGCTCAGAGAGCGCGAGACAGGACGCCAAATTTACCGAAGTGGTGGTCTTGCCGACCCCCCCCTTCTGATTACATACGCATATTACGCGTCCCATTACCCTACACCTACTAGATATAGTATTCAAAATCCCGGGTGACCCTCATATCATAAAATGATCCGGTTACCAACGCAATTCATCAGGCAGTGCATGAAAAAGGTCACAAGGTTTGTCTATTCTGAGAAGTCCGCCGAGAAGATGGAGTCACAGCGGATCTCTCGCCGGAAAATCCAGCACAACCGCCCAACGGTAAAACCACGTAATATTAAGGCGTTGACATCATACAATTTTAGTGTAACGAAAAACCGAGCGATGACTCTCGGAAAAAGGCAGAGTACCGTCCCAACGAAAAACTTCTCGAAAATTATGCAAAGGAAATGCCTTCCTCGCGGACGCGGGACCTGCCATTCGAACCAGTGAACCACTTGGGGCAAGTAAGTGGTGAAGAGTATCCATGAGGTGGGGATCTGACGCAAAGGCTCGTGAGACTACGACATCAAAATGTCCTAACGAAGCATTGTCCATAATATGTTGGAGTGGGGAATTCAAAAAGCGAACCCCCGTGAGCTTCAGTTCCCGGGCTACGTGCTTAAGGAAGACAATCTTTTTTGGATTGCGATCGAGCACACTCAGGTCAATAGATTCTTCGGCGGTGCGCATGACAATGCCCGGGAAGCCTGCTCCGCTACCTACATCGAGAACACGAAGAGGGAGGCATTGAGGAACAACCTTGAAAACGGTAAGGGAATCAAGAAAATGAAAGATGGCAACGTCCCGAGGATCGCTCAATGCGGTCAAATTTACACGAGAACTCCATTCCATCAAGAGTTCCATGTGCCTTCTCATTTTGGAAATAGCTTCGTCAGTAATAGGAATTTCAAGAAGCCGGCTGCCCTGCCTGATAATTTCAGCAGGGTCACTGGGTTGGGAGAGTAGAGTCATTTATCCATTGGAGATATTCCGGGAGGCCCTGTTCAATATCTACAGCTATTATCTCCGGTACCTCGTACGGATGGAGTCCTTTTACCTCCGCCTGCAATTCATTGAATAGAGCACGCCGAGTCTTAATGATCAACAACCGCTCTTTTTCGTCGCAAATCTGCCCCTTCCATGAGTAAATAGACCGTATTTCCGGTATGATATTCACACAGGCAGCCAAATTCTTTTCAACCAAAATCCGTGCAATATTCGCGGCCTTGCCGGGATCGTCAATGGTAACAAGGCACACGATGTATGAACCCATATTCACTCCATATTGTGCTTTTTTGTTGACAAACCACAATACCTTGTATATGCTCCCCCCCAAGAACAGGATCGGGCATGGCCTCATCCCGGACAGAAACGGCAAGATTCTATCCTCTTCCTTCGGGAAACTCAAGCCGTACAAACAGGGGTCAGGATTCTTTGAACATAAAATTGATGTTTTTCCATAAGTTCCAAGGGGGGCACAGATTATTGGGTTAGACCGATCCACTCGATTGCTCGATGCAAAGAAGGGAGCCGGGGAAATGTTTAAGGTCGGAGATGTTGTTGTTTATCCGATTCACGGAGTAGCGCGAATAACAGCCATAAAAAAGGAAAAAATCGGAGGCTCTGACCAACTTTGCTATGTGTTGGAGGCCGAGTTGAACGCTGTGACTAAGAAGCCGGTGATTAAGCTGCCGGTTGACAAGGTGGAATCCAACAACGTAAGAAAAATTGTCGCCGAAGAAGAAGTTCCACATGTCATTGAAATACTAAAAAAAAGAGGCATGAAAACGGATTCTCAGACCTGGAACAGGCGGCACCGGGAATACCAGGAAAAAATGCGGAGCGGTAGCATTTTTCAGGCAGCCGAGGTGTTTCGGGATTTGAGCCTGCTCAAAGAGAGCAAAGACCTCTCTTACGGCGAGCGCAGGCTATTCGATCAGGCGAAGAATCTCCTTATCAAAGAACTCTCTATTGCAAAAAGAACCGACGAGGGGGAGATAGAACAGACTATCAGTACGATTTTTAAGCGACAAATTCCTGCCGATTCCTTCACTGAGAAAAAAACCTGATCTCAACTGCCTTATCCTCTTTCTTTTGTCCAACTCGAAAGGACTCCTTTCAATGCCGAGCATGTTGCTTTCCGCTATTCTTTTGATTCTTTGCACCTTTTTTAGCGGCTTGATCGGACACTATCTTTTCTCAGGCATTCATTGGGTTGTGATAACAGCTATGGGCGGTCTGCTTCTAGGACTGGCGTCTCTTTCGCTCATGAGGCTGTGGTTGAGACTGGATGCTGAACGCATAATTGGCGGGATGGTCGGAATGATTGCCGCCGCCCTACTCGGAACAATACTTAACTCTGGGATCTATAAAAGCATAGACAGAGCGGAGATCGCTCTTCCCGTGTACGCGCTCATCATGACGATCATGTGCATCGTGGGCCTACAACTGGGAGCGTCGAAGGCCAAAGAGCTAAAAAAGAGGGCGGAAGGAGGAACATCGAACCGTGAGCGGAAGATCGTGGGAATCCTGGACACTTCCGTCATCATCGATGGGCGTATTGCTGATGTCTGCGAGACAGGCTTCCTGGATGGAGATCTTGTGATTCCTCAATTCGTACTGAACGAGTTGCAGGCTATCGCGGATTCGTCGGAATCCACCAAAAGGACGCGGGGCCGGCGAGGGCTTGACATACTAAACAAGATTAAGAAACAGTCTTATGTTAAAATAATAATTAATGATGCTGACTATCCATCAATCAAAGAAGTTGACCAAAAACTGATCCACATGGCTAAGGAAACGGGTTACGCCATACTGACTAACGACTTTAACCTGAACAAGGTCGCTGAAGTACATTCAATACAGGTACTGAACATCAATCAATTGGCCAATTCCCTCAAACCGATTGTCCTTCCTGGCG
>JBKQMK010000448.1:0-22639 GCA_052146735.1 Desulfomonilaceae bacterium
GGATGCACGAATTTGGGAGCAGGTGAAAAGGGGTGTCGTCCTTGTATGAAGGCCAATAGTTTTGTCTGGATAGATCTCAATGGGCCTGCCAACCATGGGTTTCACCCCGCGTCCCGCAGGCTACCAACGTATTCCCCACAGGGGAAAGGTAGGATCTGGGCAAGGTCTTGGCTACTCCCTGTCCGAGACTACCTCTTGCACTCTGCGCTTGCCCGCATCTGCTTTTCAAAATAAAAAGGGCGACCGTAAATCGCCCCTGTCTCACCGTATTCTCTTGATCGCTAAAATTGAACGCCAGCGCTAAGTGTACCAGTGAAGCCGCCGGGATTAAAGGTTGTTGTTACCGTACCTAGATCATAGTGGAAATTGGTGGCCCACATGTAATCTGCGCTGGCATACAGAAAGTACCCTGTGTTCCCCATTGACAGGTCGCCGCCGACAAACAGGCCATAAAGGGTAGTCCAATTGTTGTGGTCGCTAACTTGACCGGCAAGAACGGTTCCCGGATCGACCAGTCCCGAACTGCCCGAAGCAATGTACGAGGAAGAGCCGGAAATTTTGAAGTGCGTGGGGATGACCGCGGTGCCCAGCGTCGCTCCTAAACGGCCCAGGCCGTATAACGGGGCCCAGCTTCTTGCGCCGAATCTGTTTTCGAGGGGGGTGAATTCGGCGGAGGTGAAGATGTTTTCCTGAATGTTTTCAATAGGTATAGATGCGTCCGTCTGACTGAGAAATTGACGGTTAGGGGTTACCCCCTGAGCGGAACTGTTGGGAGCGATCTGGTAATTGTGGGCCGGGGTCGTACCCACCACCGACGTTGATGAACGGAAGGCGAACACAGGCCATGCGGAAGTATCGTCCGACAAAAACGGAAACGTATCCTGGATTACCGAGTGGCCTGCCTGCCCCTGGATGGTATTTGACAGTCCTATTGAATTGCTCACGTTGAACCAGGAAAATCCGTAGAAGAGGTCAAAAAAGTTTGACCACTGATATCCAAATTCGAAGCTCGGACCCCAGACGTTGGAGTCGACTACCCGATTGATGTCAGGGGTGGTATTTGTAGCGAAGGTCAAACTGCCGGGGACAGCGACTGAAAATGTTACAGCCGTCGTGCCGGCAATGCTGCCAAGGTTATTTACCTGGCTGGACGGATCGTCAATGGCAAAGCTGCCCCTTTCCAGTGGAATGGCGAGTCCCGCACAGGATGAGTCAGCGTTGTTGCTCGTGGTAACGTACCGTCCGAGGTCCGGATAAAGAATATTAGAAAAAGTAGGAGGAGGAGGCCACACCTGGTCGAGTCCCGCTGTCACCGAACAGTCTACGCCGGGACCGCCTGCTATGTGGATACCTGGCGGGGTCGGAGTGGCATCTATTTCACCGTTGTCATAGATCCAGGAGGGGTGTGGGTCGAAAATTCCCAAGAAACCGTCTTTACCTGTTCCCACGCCAAAATTACCCGCTGTGGTAGGCCCAAAAGGAACGGTGCCCGGATCCACGACGATGGTGTTCGAGGCTCCCGAGACGTCAAACCTGAAGCTATCAACATTGCGGTATTTGACACCGGCCTGGAAATAGAAGGCACCATAGGTCAGGGATGGCGGTGTGGGCGCCATGAAAGGCGGTTGTAATCCCTGGCCGAGGGCATTGCTGCCGATGAATAGGTAAGCGAGGGCTACCGCGATCAAGGCGGCACGGTGTATATGTTTGCGTGTCATGTGTAAATCCTTGACTGATTTCTTGGGCAGTTGGCGGAATGAACTCCCTGAAACTCAAGTTTTACATTAGCCTTTTTGGCTAGCGAGTTTATACCACAGGTACTATTTCTAGTCAATAACAAAGATATCGTTATTTTAATGGATTGGTGCTTTTTCTTAATGTAATTTATGGCTTTTTGGCTTGTAGGGCTAATGCCCGCGGGCATTAGCTAAGTGCGATATGAACCGAAGATTTATGAGGGATACGGCGCGCTTGCCGACAGGGACACGGTCTATCGCGTATTAAGGATGTGTCAAAGAAATGCTGAAATTAGGCGGATTTTTGCGGAGCATGTCACTGCAAACAGAATATGGTTGATTGGCGAGTGACGGCAGAGCGTCGACGGCCCTGAGTCCTCACAGCACTATTAGGGTCTCGACAAATATACACCTACGACCATCGGTTCCCCTCCTCCCTGAGTCGATATCGCAAGCGGCCGAGTTTTGTTAGGAAAGACTGGACCAGGGCTTGGTATTGCCCCGTATTGTGGGACGGATCAATTCAGCCGTACCCCACACGCCAGAACGACTGGAGCCCATGCGCTCGTTGCTCTCAAGGAACCGCCATAAATACTTTCTGCCGGCCAACGCGGCGTGTTCCTGGGAACATCAAGGGAGAGACACGAGACCGCGCCTCCCCGACACATGGGCTATGTTAGAAGACACCCATCCTTATTGGAAGTTCCGCATTGGAAGTCCCGGAATATAATTCTTGACAATGGATTCGGCGGGAGGGGGTTCCACAGAGGCTGTGGATAACTTGAGCGTAGGGCTGTGGATAATTTTGCTAAACTCGCAAACCTTCAGGATTTGGAGCGAACTGATCCAAAGTGGGACAGTCAGGGTTCGTTAACAATATCATGGTGTAAGCGTAACCCTTTGGAATGGCGACAACCGGGTTTTGCTAATTATGAAGCGGACTAACTTATAAACACCTGTGGATAAACGATATTCTAACCAAGTTCTCATGTTCGATGAATTATTGGATTTGTCAGACTGTGCTCTCAAAAGTGGGGTTCTCACGTAATTCGTGGAATTCTTCGAGCGGAGCCAGGGCCTCTCAGAACGACGCGAGCCCATGTGCTCTGATTGCTCTCAGGGAAACACCCACAAATCTGAACGTCAGGGGGTAAGCGGCGTTTCTTCCCTCTTCAGGAGAACTCAACACGAGTTGTGTCTCATACACATGGGCTTAGCGCTAATGACACCCGCGACTGATTGAAGTTCCAGCCAATCTTTTTCGGCCCTTGCTTTCCTCACCCTCAGACCTCCAAATCGGCATAGCAGAAAGTGCGCTGCTTCAATTTTAAGGCTAAGAAAACCTCGGAAATTTCCCCAAAAATATATGCGCGGGCCCAGGCTCCTTTATCACCTCGGCAGGACGGTGCGAGAGCCCGACCCCTCTCCGCCCCGGAAGTATCCCCTGTGACTAGTGAGGAGACTCGTTCCAGAACCCCGTTGTCCAATGCTGATTTAGCTTATAGCGAGTCATGGGCTTTTGCGTTAATAAGCCTCTCCTGCGCAAAGTCCGTAGTTCGGTCCATGCCCTCATTTGGTGACGGACAGGGCGACTCCAGTTATGACCCCGGCACAGAAGAAGAGTTGGGCCATCTGATCTTCTGGCTGGTTAGTAGCCGAGGCGGCACGGTGTTTGATGGACAGTTCATAACACTTAGCCATTACCCAGCGTGATAACTCCCTTTTTGCCTCCTCACTTAATATCACTGCGGATGTCCGTTGGTCTAAACTCTCAGCCGTTTCGAGTAGGGCTCGTCGGAGGTCGGCTTCCTCGATTCTAAGTGCGGTCATGTCATTCCCTTCCGGTGGTGTAGGTTCTGATCCTTTGGTTCATTGGGGGACTGAGTGAACATGGATTTGTTTGTTACGTGATGCGGCCGTCCACAGGCCAAGATGAAGTGGACTGACCCGCCTCTCGACCAAACTGAGATGCAATTGATTTTCGAGCATAGCGCACGGCCAGGTGCTCGATCAAGGATAATTGCCACCGTTGCCCCACATCCAAATACAGCCTGGAAGTCATCAGCGGGCGCAAACACTGTCTAAAAGCTCGGGATGAGATCCAGGTCATGTCTCGATTGAGGCTGGCATGTATTTTGTTCTCTCAACCCCAACTCTCTCACGGAAGGAGAGAGAGCCCTAGGAGGCCGCCCTATGGTCCTCTCGCCCTTTGTGAGAGGAACAGGGTGAGCGGGCATTCGTGCTACGATTTCGGCCGCTTCCAGGTTTTTGAAACAGCCTCAGATGCCTGTCCCACCGATGGAACCGCTTCGGACTTGCCCCCGTGCAATGACACCATAGATCTTACCTGCTATTCATTTTTTTGAACGCGCGTGGGCACTAATTCGCTTTCTTCTTCGCCTTCTCGTTAAGTTGTCTCCAGTACTCCGCATCGCATTGCTGTTTGCACACGGAACAGACGTGGTCCATTATCCCGGATTTACAGGGGCACTTGGCGTAACATGCGTTTCGGTCAAAATCCTGCAATGGCACAGGGTCCGCTGCAACGGTCAGGCTCGGCGTCGCGGCCAACAACAGTGCGGTCAAAAGTAAGATCGCAACGAGCAGTCGATTCATCAGTCATGCCTCCTCTGTACTCTGAAAGTTGCCAGAAGTTCTGCACACATCCAGTTACCGTATCCCAAGAAGTTGGTCGACCCGGCGTCTCTGCCCCGCGTCCCGCTGGGTTGATTTATTTGCGCACAGTCCACCGGCACGGAGACGGTGGCTACCCATTGCCAAAGATCCCTCTTCACAATCGGACAAGACTTTTGGCCATCGCCATGAAGCGAAGAAGACCGTGAAGATGCCGGTCCTGTCCTACCGATCCAAGGCCCATTACATACTCAATTGCGTTACCTGTTTGCCAGCGTATTGGCATAAGGACTATTTGTTGAACTCGCCCGGTGTCTTCATGTAAAGGATGCCGTACTTCTCCTGGATCTCCTTGTCCAATGCCGGAGCGTGTGCGAGGTCCACAGGCAGTTGAACGTTTTCGGTGATCTGCAGAAGTGCTTTCTGCACTCCCTGTTTCGTCAGGGATTGGATCGTTTCGTAGAGGTTATCGATATTCAAAATGTCTTCGCCGTTGATCTTTGTTACCCTTTTCAGGTAGGGGGTAGTGTCTACCAGACCGTATTCCGGAAATATTTCAGAAATGATCACGATCTTCTGGTACGGGCGTTTCGGGAAACGGCCCAGGTATTTGGCCCTGAAGGGCTCGCCGGATTTGCCCAGGTTGTCAATGCAGTTCAGGGTAAGTTCTACAAATCCGATACCGCCGCAGATAAAATAATTCGCCCGGGTGAAGATTTTGGACACGAGCCTGGGAAGCCCTTTTGTCACCTTGCCACTGATCTCCAGGGTTTTACCGGCCCGGATGACTTTCACGGCTAGAGGATCGTCAACCATCTTGCGGTTGATGACCTCGCTGAAGGAGACCTTCTGACCAAGAGGCTGAAAGAAGATCTCACCAAAATTGTCAATCTCATGCCCGTCGATCTCCGTTAGAATGTCATTTGCCCGGAGTCCGAATTCATGGGGACCCCCGCCGGGCACTATATAGTCCAGCAGTATCCCGCCCTGATCGGGCCCAAGGTTATAGTAGTCCTTGAGCCTGGGAAACATCTGCTGTATCTGGTATCGCCAACGCGGAATCTGCTCCTGCTTGTCCATCAACGGCAATAGTGCCTTCACCAGGTTTACGGGAATGAAATAATTGATGCGATCACCGGTTTGTATGCCCTGAAAGCTAATGCCGACCACAAGGTCGTCTTTGAGCACAGGCCCGCCCGAATTGCCGCGATTCTGCTGTAGGGATGCCTGGACCATCAACCACTGGTCCTGCGAATAAGAGTAGGTATTGACCTCGATTCGACTGATTTCTCCCTGTTCTGACTTGCTGATCCGCTCGCCGCCCAACGGGTACCCCCATCCCAGTACTTTGTCGCCTACACGGAGCTTGTCGCTGTCACCTAACTCCAAAGGGATGATTTTGCCGTTACGTTGCTGGTAGTCCGCCAGTTCAGCGGGTTCCATCTTTAAGACGGCAAAATCCGCGCTGTCGCATATCCCCACTGTTTTTACATCATACCGTCTCTTTTCGCGGCCGTTGGAGACCTTGATGCTTTGCGCAAGTGAAACGGCATGAGCGTTCGTCAGGATTAGGCCCTCCTGGCCGGGAAAGTTCTTCTCATCTTTGAAAAAAAAGCCACTGCCTTTAACATTAGTGAAGTCGGGACTTTTCCACGGCTTGTGATAGTAGGCCGAGTTTTTCGTAGTGAATATTCTCAGCACTTGCGTCTCGATTGCCGAGTTGACCTGGGCAGCGCAGAAGGACCCAGGTATCGAGAGAATGGAGACGAGGCACAAAACAATCAAACGGTACTTCATGCAGATAAACTCCTCGCACTATGGCGCGGGCGGTTGGGAATTGCAGGTGGATAGCCGTAATACAAGATCCTCTGACCCACCTACCACTCTGTTGTCGTTTTGGCAATATTAAGGCTACGCGTTGAAATTAGAAACACCCCAAGTAGAATCTGGTGCGCAAAGCGAACCGCGTCGCTCGTGCGAACACAGCCCGGTCTGGTGCCTACCTTCTTGGCTGTGATTGCAGGGAACAGCGGTGGGGGCAGGTTTGGAACCTCCTTCTACCTGAAATATAGTCCATTCGGCTTTGGCAGAATTGCAGGGTAGAACCCGGGAACGAGGAACGACATTTCGGCCCGCTGTTAAAATCCCCTCAACTTCTTATACTATGACAGGGGGGGAGAATTTGGCATGAATCATGGGGGAGTTGAAACAATGTCCATGCGAAAAAGAGTACTACCTCAAGGCTGGTATCCTGGTTCAGCCGATGAATGCAATCGAGAAATAGATGAATTCTTGAAAGGATTCACCCCGCCCAAGGGGATGTGGAGAGGCGGGGTTGTGCCCCACGCGGGCTGGTTTTTTTCCGGACGGGCCGCTGCCCGTGTTATGAGCACTATTGCCGGATCTGTGCGCGCGGACCGGGTCGTCATCTATGGCGGGCATCTGTCAGAGGGGAGGGAACCGCTCATCTACACCGATGAATCTTGGGAAACCCCATTGGGCGCTCAACCACTTGATTCAGACACCTCTCGGAAATTGATCTCGGCAGGTGAAGTTACGGAAGCAGATAGAAGTTTCTCGGACAATACTGTAGAGATTCAGCTCCCCCTGGTGCGCAGGTTTTTTCCGGAAGTCCCTGTGATTGCAATTCATTCCCCGGCTTCAGAGAGGGCGGTGCGGCTGGGCGAGGCAGTGGGCGCGCTCCTTGAAGGGGAGGGGCTTGCCGCAGTGTACATAGGCTCCGCTGATCTTACGCACTATGGCCCTAACTATGGGTTCATGCCTAAAGGAAGTTCGGCGGAGGCAGTGCAATGGGTCAAAGAGACAAACGACCGTTCCTTGATCAACAAAGCGCTGGCTATGGATGCGCACGCTCTGTTGCAGGATGCGCGGTCAAAACAAAATACATGTTCCGCAGGTCCGATTGCCTCGGTGATTGCGTCAATGTCACGCCACGGCGTCCCGTGTGGCAGGCTATTGGAATACTACACGAGTTACGATGTCGCGCCTGACTCGAGCTTTGTCGGGTACGCCGCTATCATTTACTGACGGGCAAGCAGCTCCAGTGGCTCATGACGGATCCAACCTCGTAAAGGGTATGATTTTCTTCCAGACCTTTGAGGCATACCGTGAATTGCTGAGATATCTTGACCTTGTCCGCGATTGCCTCATAAGTCTTTTCCGAAATGACCACTTTTCCGCCCGCGGCAGAGGACTGAATTCGGTCGGTCAGGTTCACGTCCGATCCAACTATGCCGTATTTCGCTCGTGTTTCGGTCCCAATGTTGCCCACGATGACTTCGCCTGTGTGTATCCCTATGCCCATTGTGACCACAGGCAATCCTTGAGCGACGTTTTCTTTCACAAAGCCCTCGAGCTCCTGTTGCATTTCAAGCGCGCACTTCACAGCCCCAAACGCGTTTAGAGCGATGTCGGACTCCATACCGTTGAAGAATACCAGAACCGAGTCCCCATAAAAGTCTACAATGATACCTCTGTAGCATTCGATCACCGCTATCATCCGGGCAAAATATCTGTTCAGCATTTTGATGACTTCTTCGGGCTGTAGCTTTTCAGATATTGCTGTAAAGTTGCGCAGATCCGACATCATGATCGTGACCGTTCTCTTTTCCCCACCCAGTCTCAGTGCCTCAGGCTTGCTCATCAACTCTTCCGCCACGCTCTTGTCCACGTAGCGGCCGAACGTCTGTTCAATCAAGTCTCGTTGTTTCAGGCCCTCCATCATGCGGTTAAAGCTGCGGTTTAACTGCCCGATTTCGTCGAATCTCTCCTCTGGTAGTTTGACCGAGTAGTCTCCCTTTTCGACCCGTGTGGTAGCGGCGGAAATCTCAGCGACCGAACGGCCGACAGAGCGGGTAATCAGCCGTATCAACACGAGAATCACTCCCAGTGCCACGAGGCCCGCCAATGTGTAATAAAACCTGAACTGTATGATGGGGGCCATGATTACTTCGCCCCGGGAAAAGAGCAGCATGTACCAGTTGATGAACGGCATTTTGTAGAAGCCCGCGACCACCTCCGGCGGATGGCCTTTTCCAAATACCGTCCCAAAGGGCTTATTATTCCGGATCTCCTCGAGAACTTCCTTCTCCACTTCGCTCCCATTTCCGCCCAGCTCTTTTCTGCCTGCCCAGGATTTGTCCGTATGAGCCAGTAACTGACCTGTACTTGTAGCCAGGCACGCGGTGCTCCCTTCCCAGAGGGCCATTTCCTTGATGGGCTTGAGAAAAGAATCGAAGCTGATCCTCACGGTGAGCCTCTTGGGAGAACCTGTATCAACACCTATAAGTTTTACGATCGTCAGGGTTCGGTCCGGGGAGTTCGGATCCATGATCGGAGCGCAGAACCCAATGTCACCACACATTTCTCTCGCGTAGCCAGTTCCGTGTCCAACTGCCCCGCCGTAGTAATCTTCTAGAGTTTTTCCTTCTTTGGCATCTTCCAGGATCTTGGTATCGACCGGCTCCAGGTCAACGAATCGAACGCCGTCCTTGCGTATTAGTTGCTGAATCAGGTACGTCCTGACAATATCGTTATCCGGAATCTCCTCTGATTTTCCAATGAGCCTGATCAGTTCAAGTTTTTCTTCAAGCTGCATCTCGATCTGGTGCTCGGCCTTTTCCAACTTCAGCCGCGTGGAAACAGTCCATTGATCGAGAAGAAACGCCCGCGAATATAAGAATCCGGCGACCCCCGCGACTATGAGTATCACTGTCACTGGCAGGAGGAGGAGAATCAGAAATCGTCTTTCCAATGAAAAAATCATAGTTGATTCTCACCATGCGATTCGCGCTTCGAACGGCAATACTTGGGATATATCATACACTCCGCTCCTTCAGGGTTTGGTGTCTAGCAGTTTGCGCGGCCGATCAACATCTTTAAGGTCAACCGTCTGGAGTTGGACGAGTCTCTTGCCGTTGTATTCCGCCTCGAACTTTTCCGCTTCCTCTTTGTTTGAGAACGGTATGAGATCGTAGCCCATAGGGCCCTTGACCGTGCTACCGAGTACCAGAAAAGCATCGCTCACATCAATCATTTTTCGCGTGGTAAAATCCGTTGCAAATCGACGAGTGATGTCGTCCAGGTTGATGCCGAACCTTTTCGGGACCTTGTTGTAGATGAAGAGACAACGTGCACCTTCAAACCCGACCGTGTGACCATCTTTGAAGACCACAGCTGCTACCCCTGCGAAGCCGACGGCTCGGCCATTCCGGTACGAGTAGGTGGCCCCGGCCCCCAGGTCGCCTCCTATTGTCATGCCACATACCGGACAGTGCGCGGCCAGATCTACTTTCGCTCCATCGGGCAGCGTCAAGTCGGGGTTGCCCTCCCGCGGTGCTAATGCCGAGGGAGGGGAAGGGGTCGTCAACTCGGCCGCTGTCGCAATCCCTCGTATCGCCATCAACGCCATGCCAACCGCACCAGTCAGCTTGATAAAATTCCGACGTCCCAGCACGAATCCTATCCTGGTTTCCATAATACACCTCCAGAATATTGTTTCCTTCAGCTTTCCGTTTGGTTATGCATGTGATCTCCTGGGTCTCTCACGACCAGCCGCTAATCAAGTCGCACTGGGAAAGGCCCTGCCGCATCACGTCTGCAAAAATGCCGCAAGGCACTGCCGGATTCGACTTCCGAAACGAGCACCGATGATTACGCACTCTGTCTCTCAAATTCCGCAATGCGAGTTTTTTGGCACATATCACCAAGAACGACGCAGATGGGTACGTGCGGTGCGACTACTGGACAAGCCGGCAGCAACACCCGAATACGTCATCTAAGTACCAAAGCAGGGCTCTAAGGAGCTTAAACCGATTCCACGATGTTTCCCACAAGAGGCCTCTCAACCCCGATGCGAAGCCACGCTCAGTGCTTCATTCCACCCATTCCACCCATTCCAGCTCCGCCATGCTCCATCTTCAACAGCTTCTTCGATGATTTCACGTCGTCCAGCATAACTGCCGCGTACTCAGCCACCCGCTTGCCTTTATGTTCGCTACTGAACTTTTCCGCGTCCTCTTTTTTAGAAAATGGCACGACGTCCGTGCCCATGGTTGCTTCCGCCTCGCTGCCGATTACGAAAAAAGCCTGTTTGGCGTTCATGAACTTCTTGGTCCCATAATCTGTCACGAACACGTTCTTGATGTTCCCAGCGTCAAAGCTGTATTTGGCCGGCGCAAGGACATAACGGAACATGTCGCCCGTGGTGTCAAAGCCCTCCACTTTCCCATCTTTGAAAACCAAGGCAGCCGGTCCCAGCTTGCTGTCTTCGAGCTTCATGCCGCAGACCGGACAAGTTGTTGAAAGGTCGAGCTTTGACCCGTCCGGCAGATCAACCGTCTGTGCGGCCACCGAAACGAGGGGAGCCGATGCCACAATCATTAAAATCAAAGCGATGTACCAAAAATTCTTCAGCTGTGCAAACATAATTGGAACTCCTTTCTGATGCTTTAAATCTTCATTCCCCGGTTAAATTCAACCTCCTTTACGAGGCAGTAAATGGTGGGGACCACGAAAATCGTTATGATGTCGATAGCCATGCCGCCAAAAGTCGGCAAGGCCATAGGGACCATCACGTCCGCTCCTTTACCCTGGGAGGTCATGACAGGAATAAGCGCCAGGATCGCGGTTGCGGTGGTCATAAGCGCCGGCCTGACTCGCCTCACGCCAGCATCCAGGGTCGCTTCCCTGATTTCAGCAACCGAACGGAAGGAGCGCGACTTGAACACCTGATCCAGATAGGTGGAGTAGATCACGCCATCATTGCTGGCAATACCGAAGAGGGCCAGGAATCCTACCCACACCGCCACACTCAAATTATAGGGCCGGACCTGGAACAGCTCCCGCATGCCTACACCGAAAACATTGAAATCAAGGAACCAGGGCTGTGAATATAGCCAAATCATCATGAAACCGCCGGACCACGCCACAAAGATCCCCGAGAATACATTCAACGAAGTGGGGATGGACCGGAACTGAAAGTATAAAACCATGAAGATGAGCAACAACGCCAGCGGGATCACCACCCTCAATGTGTTCTCTGACCGGACCTGGTTCTCATACGAACCGGCGAACGTGAACGAGGTGCCGGGCGGTAGCTTGAGCTCGCCTGTGCTGATCTTATACCTCAGATAGTTGTCCGCAGCCTGAACAACATCAACTTCCGCGGGTCCCGGTTTCTTGTCAAAGAGCACGTAGCTTACGAGGAAGGTGTCTTCGCTCTTTATTGACATAGGACCGCGAGTGTACTTTATTGTTGCAAGAAGATTCAGCGGTATGTGCACTCCCGCATTTCCCGGAACCAGTATTTTGCCCAGGTCTTCGAGGGAGTCGCGCAATTCCCGCTGGTACCTGACCCTGACAGGATAACGCTCGCGACCTTCCACGGTGGTCGTGATCCGTTTCCCTCCGATGGCAATCTCTATGACATCCTGAACGTCCTGAATCTTGATCCCGTACCGGGCTATGGCTTTCCGGTCGATAGCAATTTCGACGTAGGGATTTCCCACCACCCGATCCGCGATAACGGACGAAGGCTCTACCGACGGGACCTCCTTCAAGAAATGCTCCACCTCCAGGCCTACCTTGTCCACTTCCTCAAGGCTCTTTCCGCGGATTTTCACCCCCATAGCGGCCCTCATGCCGCTCTGGAGCATAACGACGCGGGCAGCTATGGGCTGAAGTTTGGGAGCGGAGGTGCTCCCCGGAATTTGTGCAGCTTTGACGATTGCTTTCCAGATATCGCCGGGGTTCTTGATCTGGGGCCGCCAATTTCTTATTGGTTTACCAGACTTTGGGTCGACCACACGCTCACCGGTCAGGGGATCTGCCTTGTACTCGGGGAGGTAGTTAATCACGGTCTCTACCATGGACAGCGGGGCCGGATCCAGAGCACTCTCCACTCTTCCTATCTTACCCACCACAGACTCGACTTCCGGTATCGCCCTTATAGCCGTATCCTGTTTCTGAATAACATCCAGAGCTTCACCGACGGCTGCATGCGGCATCATAGAGGGCATATAGAGGAATGAGCCCTCATCCAAATCCGGCATGAACTCTTTCCCCAAGCCAGGAAACTTGTGAGAGACCCACGACCATAGGCGAGTGCTCCGGACAGGGCTGTCGGCCTGCTCCATCGGGGGCGCCACGTCACTTTTGACCTGAGGCTCGCGAACATGCTGCGCGGTCACAGCAGGACGCTTGTGCCCGATAAGCGGGTCTACCGTAAGCGGGACGAAAAAGAACACCTTGTCGAATCCCTGCCAAATGACCAGACCGAAAACAATGAGGCTGATCGGCAACACGAGGAACTGAGCCTTGTGGTACAAGGCCCAGTTCAAGAACGGACGGTAAAACGCGGTGAAAATTTTTCTCACCCCGAGCAGTCCGAAGATGATTCCGGAAGCAAAAATTAGGTTTCGGATAAAACCGGCACCTGGTCCCAGGGGCAGCCAGTGTTCAGTGAGCAGAACCACCACAAAGCCCAGGGCCGCCAGATTTAGCACCATAGGAGTCTGCTTCTGAACAGACTCGGGCAAGAACTGGGAGGCAGCCTTAAACAGTCCCAAGAAAAGTACTGGAAGCCCGATCCACCAGGAAAGAGAGAATCCTACCCAAATGCCCAGAATAGCTATGACACCGTGAGCAATCAGAAGTGTGTTTCGACGCAAATCTCTTTTGGCGAAGACCAAGTGCGCGAGTGGCGGGATTATGGCCAATGCCAACACTAGTGCGGAGCCGACTGCGAATGTCTTGGTAAACGCCACAGGCTTGAATAGCTTCCCCTCAGGGCCGGTAAGGCTGAAAACCGGGAGGAACGATATTATGGTGGTCAACGATGAGGTCATGACCGCTCCCCCTACCTCAGCAGCAGAATCACGGATTAGCCCTAGGATGCTGCTCCCCGAGTGATTCTCTTCCATGTGCCTCAAGATATTCTCGCAGAGAATAATTCCCATATCCACCATCACACCGATCGCAATCGCGATGCCGGAGAGTGCCATTATGTTTGCGTCGATCCCCACAAACTTCATGATCCCAAAAGTCAGAAGGACCGACAGCGGGAGAATCGTGGAGATCAGCGCCGAGCTGGCAAGGTGGTTCACCATGACGATCACAACGATGATGGTGACGAGTATTTCTTCCGAGAGGGCTCTCTTTAATGTGTCGAGGGTCTCATGGATCAAGGTGGTACGGTCGTAGAACGGGACGATCTTGACCTGCGAGGTCCTGCCGTCCGGAAGTATCTTGGTGGGGAGTCCCGGACTGATTTCTTTTATCTTCCGTTTGACGTTTTTGATGACTTGAAGCGGGTTTTCACCGAACCTGACCACCACCACGCCGCCGACCACCTCGGCCCCTTCCTTGTCCAGGGCGCCGCGTCTCATTTCAGGCCCTAGCGAGACTGTAGCAATGTCCTTTATAAACAGAGGCACGTTGTCATTGACTTTTACAACACTATCCAGGAGGTCCTGGACGGAATGCACGAAGCCCAAGCCTCGTATGGTGTACTCGGCCCGGTTCACCTCAATGGTACCCGCGCCCACATCGATGTTTGCCATACGGACCGCGTTGACGACCTCGGGAAGCGCTATGCTATGGGCCCTCATCGCGTCCGGGTTTATATCTATCTGATATTCCTTGACGTAGCCGCCTATTGAAGCGACCTCACTCACCCCTCCGGAAGCCTCCAAGGCGTACCGGACATAATAATCTTGAATAGTTCGCAGTTGATCGAGACCGAAGCCTTCGCCTTCGACGGTGTACCAGAACACCTGCCCCAATGCCGTGGCGTCAGGTCCTAATGTCGGTTGAACCCCTTCGGGCAGCGTCCCTGACTGTAGAGAATTGAGCTTCTCCAGTATTCGCGAGCGGGTCCAGTAGAACTCCAGGTCCTCATTAAAAATCACGTAAATAGTAGAAAAGCCGAAGAAAGAGTTGCTCCTGATAGCCTTCACGCCCGGGAGGCCCAGGAGGGACACAGTGAGGGGATAAGTGATTTGATCCTCAATGTCTTTGGGTGACCGGCCTTCCCAGGTCGTATACACGATTTGCTGGTTCTCACCGATGTCCGGGATAGCGTCAACCGGAACCGGGTGTCGCGGCAGCCAGGGAATGTCCCAGTCAAAAGGGGCCACGACCAGCCCAAGGATGATGGTGGTTGCCAGGACGATCGCCATCAGAAACTTTTGCTCAATCCAAAACTGCATCAGCCTTGAAAAGAACGGCATCTGCCGGCCTTGGCAGTTCCGATTCTGTTCATGATCTTGATCGGGTGTCATTTCTTGCCCCCATCATGTTTGGAATCGGACCCGGTGCCGTGTTGCTCGGGCTTCGCATCGGTCTCCTGCTTGCCTTTGGTGATTGTCGATCCCGTGTCGCGCTTATCTTCACTCAGTTTCGAGTCGGTTCCCTGCTTCTTGTTGTCCGGTTTCGCCTGTGACTCCTGAGCGCTCTTCGCCTTGTCTAGAGAAGGAAACGATTCGGGGGGAATCTTCTCAACCAACTCAGCGCACTTGAGCATCTGTTGCCCTTTGTACGGAGTTTCTCCGAAGTAGGGATTCTTTACATCCTGACTCGATTCGATCCAGTAGGCCCCCTGTTCATTCGAAGCCATTGGGCAGTGGTACAAGAAAATAGGGTCTTTCATTGCATGCCGGAAGCCTAGCATGACCTTGGCAAAGGCCTCTGAAAGTGGATCGAAGGCCTTGCGCATGGGCTCGATCTCTTTGGCGTCTTCGATAGTTTTCAGGTTGGTCTCCATGGAATCCGAGAGTTTTTTCCAGGTTTCGCGAGCTTTGTCGTCGAGGCCGTTGGTGTTCAATTCTTTCAGCAAGCTAGCCAGCTTTTCCGCGGAAACTGTTGCCTCCTCGGTCTTCTCTCCGACCAGCGATTCTTTGAGCTTCAGGTATTCTTGTATAATTGGGGTTAACGCGCTTACAAACTCCTTGGGGGCTTGCAGCTTCTTGACCACTTCATCTTCCGCCTTCTCATCGGAAGCTTTGGCCGGCTTGGGTTCGATAGGATTCATCATGCTTGCTTTGGCAAGTATTTGCATCGCGCTGTCGATCTTGAAATTCCCTTTCGTCACCACGCGCTCACCTTCTTTGAGGCCCTCGTAAACCACATATTCCTCTCCGGCTCGAGGTCCCAGAACAACCTCCCGCAATTCGTAGGTTGGACGGTCCTTGTTGGGGACTTCTACATAGACAATCGTGCGCTTACCGGTTATTAGAGGCGCGGATTCAGGTATGACCAGAGGAAACTCAGGGTGTGGATCGTCGGCGTATCCGTAAGCTGAGGCGGGCCGCAAAGCCATTTTGCTATCAGGGCAGAATCCCGGTTCCGAACTCCCTTGCTCTGATGGGTGAACAGGGCAGATGTATTTCCCGTTCCATTCGGGTTTGATGACCCTACCCTTTGAGTCCACTTCGGCCGCAAGTTCGGACGTGACGGACATACCCGGCCTGAGCGTGTAATCTGGGTTTTCAGCCTCGACACGTATTTTCACAGTGCGGGTCTTCGTATCAAGCACAGGGTCCAGGAACATGACCTTACCCGTGAATTTTCGCCCGGGGACTGCAGGAGTCGTGAAGGTGACATCCTGACCGTACCGTATCCAGGGCATGTCGGATTCGTACGCGTCCAGCATTACCCACACGTGAGAAAGGTCGTTGATGGTGTACATCTCGGTACCTTCTTTGACAAACTGCCCGAGAATCGCCATTTTTTTTGTGACCACCCCGCTGATAGGCGCTCGAAGCGTCACATACAGATTGGCCTTCTGCTGCTTCTTGATATCTCCGATCTGCTCCTTGGTCATGCCTAGCTGAAGCAGCTTCTCCTCGGCACCCCGAATAATGCCTTCAGTGTCGTTGCTCTTCATGCTCTCGAATAGCTCAACCTGACTTTTGATCAGAGTGGGGCTCCAGATGGTCACCATAGGGCCCCCTTTGTTGACCAAGCTGCCGGTGAAGTTGACGAAGATCTCGTCAAGCCTTCCATCGACACGGGATGTCAGCGACGCAATCCTTGTCTCGTCCTCGTAAACCAGCCCGACCATCCTGAGTAACAGTTTCGCATGCTCTCTTTTGACCGCAACGGTTTCCACTTCAGCCAACTTCTTGGCTGCGTCGGACATGGAATACTGCACCAGGCTGGCGCTGGTATCAGTATCTTGGTCAGAAGCCATTGGGATCAAGTCCATAAAGCAGATTGGGCACTTACCGGGGTGGGGAAGCTTTATCTGGGGGTGCATCGAGCACGTCCACCAAGTGGTTTGCTTGGCTTCGCTAGCAGGTTTCTCCGCTGAATGGTCGTGCGAATCGGCTGGAACGGTCCCTTTCTGCTGCCCAGTCTGCTGCTGAACGTTTGCCACTTCGGTGTCGCTGCCCTTCAAGTAATAACCGAACACAAATGCTGCGATAATCAGCAGGGGTAAGAGGATCTTTTTCTTTGGAAGCTTGCCCCAAAGATCAGTTATAAAGCTGTAATTCATGGTTCTTCCCTCTCGAATAATGCCCTCTTCCGGTCATTGTTCGCCCGCCCCTCGTGCGCCGCGATCTCCCGGGCATCGCGGCTTGGGCGGACAAATCCCCTTGTCTCGCTGTAATAGCTATGGCTTGATCTATCGGCAGGGTCAAGAACGTAATGAGCAGGTCTGGAGCAGAACGCCCATTCCGCCGTAGTCCAAAGGATAAGAAAACCTTGTGCCCAGGAAAGGTGCGGCATACAAAGCCCCTTCAAATGCCTCGGTGAGGGATGCAACACGAAGCGAGTTTTGGCCTGTTGTTGCAAGCTGAGTTCCGGAGAGTAAGAAGACGAGGTCCGTGTCACCGCAACCGCACATGTTGAAGGGGGCATTCCCGTGATGACCGCAACAGCAGGAGCCTCCCATGCACTTCGCAGACCCGCAATTGCATGTGTTGTGCTTTGTAGTGGCCTGAAGCGATGCCGTCCCTCCAAAACACAGGAAAGATTGTCCTCCGGCCAAAGGCAGACCAAGCATACACAAACACGAGATAGCTGCTACGACTCGACTCAGCACATCGGGCTCCTTATTTGAATACACCACAACTTTATGATGCAATCTCTTTTGTCAAAGTCAAGTTTCATGACTGTCTTAGTAGGAATAAAGTTGAACACTTCCTTGCTCCCGCTTGCGCCTTTCTTGAAAACCATTTCTGATTTGAGATCCCTAAGTTATGACTGCTTCCGGTCGCCTGGCCCATCTCCCCTCCCCTTTCCGGAGCGGGAGATGGGGCCAACTCATCTCATCATTCTAAGATACGAATCACCACAGCCCTGGGAAGCTCGGCTGTGATGCGTTCCAGTCACCACGGTTGTAGCCGGGCCCCGATCCCGAGCAACAGGGCGCCTGGGCGACAGGGAGCACCTGTTGGCCGGCGCTTGGAAGATTCGACGTAAACTGAACCTGGCCACCCACGGGCTGAAAACCCGAATACGAAGCCTGACCGCCGGTCCCTCCACAGCATGCACAGCCACGAGACTGGGCCTGAGGCGCGGCACTGATTCCTCGTGCCGGTGCGCTCTTGTTGGGCAGGGCACAACAGCTCGGTGCTGCAGGAGCGTTCGGGCGACCGACCGGCCTGGAGGCTGCATATTGTCTTTGCGGTAGCGGTCCGGCCCAGTTGCTGCCGGTTGCTCGGACCGAAGCAGGAGCAATTTGGCGAGTCGCAACCCGCGCTTGCGGCGCAGCAATAGGAATAGGTCCTCTCACCGGCTGACCAGGCACAAGTGCACCTGTTGGAGCTGAACTATTTTTGGGGTCGCAGCAGCTCGGCGCCGCATGACTCATTGCCGCTATGAGGACGACGGTCAAGATAATGGAAGCCGCCGCGAGCACTCTTATTTTCATTTCCTTCCTCCTTTTGTCTTTATGCAGAAAGTCTTTGAAGGTGGGGCAGGCCGGACTCTTGCCAGAGACCTTGTCCCACCCACTTGGTAGCAACTCAGACAACCGCTCTGATTGCTTGGGCTTCCTTGAGCCGTCCGTCGGCAACCTCTATGATGCGGTCGGCATATTCCGCGTTGTGTCTGCTGTGAGTGACCATGACAATTGTTTGGCCATCGGCATTAAGCGTCTTGAGGAGATTCATCACGTCCGCGGAATTTCTCGAATCCAAATTACCCGTAGGCTCGTCCGCAAACAGGATCGGGGGTTCATTGACCACGGCCCGTGCAATGGCCACCCGTTCCTGCTCTCCACCGGAAAGCTGGTTTGGAAGGCGATGTCCCTTGTCCTGCAATCCGACCTTCTCCAGGGCTGACATTGCCAGGGCCTTCTTGTTTGCCTGTGAATGATGAGTGACTGCCAAAGGCAACTGGACGTTCTCGACAACGTTGAGATATGGAACCAGTTGGAACGACTGAAAAATGAATCCCATGAACTCACGCCTGAAATCGGCCAATTTGTCCCTTTTGAGGGAATATATGTTGATGCCTTCGATGAGTATCTCGCCTCGGGAGGGGCTTAGCAGCCCGCCCAGCATGGAAAGAAGCGTGCTCTTGCCTGCTCCTGACTCTCCCATGATCGATATGAAGCCGGCCTGCTCGATTGAAAGGTCGATCCCTTGGACTGCGGCTACTCTTGTCTCACCGTGGCCGAACTCTTTGACCACCTGATTTGCTGTGATGTAACTCATTTGGAAACCTCCTTATAAAGTCCGTAGAGCTTCGCTGGGATCCATCTTTGACGCGGTCATCGCGGGATAGAGGGAAGCCAGGAGACCTACCACAACCGCGAGGAAAACCGCGCCTACGGCCACGAGGGGATCCAGAGAGAAGTGTGGCATCTGGTCGCTGAGAAAAGTGAGCAACAAACGGGTAACACCTATCCCAGCAAGATACCCGGCCACCCCCGCCATTAACGACACTACGAAGGCTTCCAAGAGAATAATCCTCATTATGTGAGAGCGCCTGAAACCTATTGCGCTAAATATTCCTATCTCCCTAGTGCGCTCGGTCACGCTTCCCATCATGGTCACAAATACGACCATCGAGCCTACGAACAACACCAGGCCGGAAATACCGAGAGAAAACTTCCGAAAGCTGTGGAGGGTATCCATGCGGCCGGCCACTACCTGCTGAACCGCTGTCACTTTGGCTGAGGGAATCTTTTCAGAGATCTGGGTGACTATTTCAGAGATCGGGCAGTTCTTGCACAGCGCCGCCACCTCCACCATTCCGACTTTCCCTTCTTTTCCGAATAGCTTTTGGGCGACGGGTAGAGACATAAACACCAGACTGTCGTCCTGAGAGCCGGTAGGTTCGAGCACACCGGCCACCCTAAACGGCTCTCCTTTAACATCTAGGGGGGAACCGGTCTTAAGTTGAAACCGCTCGGCCGCTTCACTGCCGACAAGAAGTTGCCGCTCTGTCCAGGGCTGATCTCCGTTGATGGTCCACCACTTCTTGAGCGAAAGTTCGGAATCGAAATCCACGCCTACCACGAGCGCTTTGTGTCCTTGGGTCTCGAAAACCCCGAAAACCTTGGGGCTGACAAGCCTTATGTTTGCCGCATTCTCGATTGTCTTTATCTTGGCCAGGTCTGTCTCGGAAATCTCCTTCACATCAAAAGAGAGCCCGCCCAGATTCAGTCCGCCGTAGGTGAGGGACAGCCCCTCGGAACGCGGGGTAATCAGTATGTTTGCCCCGAATTCATCCATTTTGTGTCCGATGTCTGCTTCCAGGATGCTGGTTGTAGTGAGAAGAGCCACCACTGCAGCCACACCCACCAGAAGCCCCATGACGAGAAAGAACACTTTCCCCTTCCTACGCCTCAAATTGTTTACAGCTATATCGTGAAGCTTCATTACCTACCTCCGTTATTGGAAATACTTCAGACCTGCCAGAACATCCGACTGAGCAATCACTAAGTTGGGTCCCACGATGTTCTTCTTCAGTGCGACGGGGTTGCAGCCGCCGGTCACCACATTGACTTTGTCGGTCCTGAACTTCAGCCCGCAGTTGATACAAACCATGTTGTCCCTCTGCTGCACGTAACCTTTCTTTGCACGAAAACATTTTTCGCAAGCGTCGAATGCTGCCCTGATAACACCGTCACTGCTCTTGACCACAAAAAACCGCACGACCTGGTCCGGCGAATGTTTGTATTCGAAATGCCTGGCCTTTCCGTCCTCAAAGGCAGCAACAGGGAAGGCGAACGCGCCGTTCACCGGCTTAACGTCCACAGCGGGAACCGTGAAGTTCCATGCCAAGGCTACACCGACGGTGGTAAGAATCCCGATAACAGTTATTGCGCCTATAAAAAATCCCGTATATTTCTTCTGCATCTTCTTAATCCTTTCTATTCCAAAGCTTGAATACGATCGCACGCCTATGTGCGGTCGAGGGTTGGGGCAATGACGCGTCACTGAACCAGGAGGCTTTTCAGCTCGGTTCCGGTGGCGATCATTCGAGGCCAGAAGGTTTTCCATTGGTCCTGGCCGGCAGTTGCACGAATTTTTTCCTTGAAGCCGGGATCAAGAATCGCCACGTCTGAATCCTTGAAAACCGTACCCACCCATTCCATTGTCTTGCGAGTCCGTTCCTGCGGGTCCTGAATGCCGGCGAGCACGTGCTCATCCAGTAGCTTCCGTATGCCAAGCCGTTGGCCCACCACCTGGAAATACTTCTCCTTGGAACCGAAGACAGCCTTTACCTGGGTGAGGAATTCCTCCTGTGAGATCCCGTTCTTCTTCGCAATGGTTTCCACCTCTGTTTCGATCTCGGAAGGTTGCACCACTATGGTTTTAGCGTCCGCTGCTTGCAGCAAGATCTCCTTCCCGACCGTAGAGAATAAGGTCGAAGCCGGGTCGGAATCCTTCGGCGCAACTTTATCTACGTCAAGAGGGACCTTCATGTCCTTCTGGAATACCGGCTTACCATTGACAGTAGCCACTACCACCTCGTTGATTCCCGCGCCGCCGGGCTTGAACATGCCGTCCAATTTGATCGGATATCCGGCACGGGCAACAGCTTCCTTGATCTGGTCCGGGTTTGTTTGCTTATCTCTGTATTTGACAATGACGTCCTGCCCCGCAAGGCTCACATCGGTTTCAATGACGCCGGGAATCTTGCCGGCAACTTCCTTTACTGTGATAACGCACGCCGGACAGTACATTTCGTTGACGGTAAATCTGGATGCCACGACCTCGCCGGCGATGAGTCTGTATGCTCCAAAGACGCCGCCTGCAAGAAAGAGCAGCACTACCAGAGCGAGGCCCACCCTGCGTAACTTACCGAGAGAAACTTTGCGATCCGCCTGGTTTAAGGTCTCCATGTCGATCTTTTTGATGTGCTTTTCAACGGACATACTTGCACTCCCATTGATTGTTGTCCGCGCAATTACACGGACATCGTTAGGCATGAGATTTCAAGAATAGACTGGAATTCTCGTGCAGCCCTTGAATTAAAGTACTACAACTGAATCAAGAATGTTCAAGAGGAAGGATCAACAGCGGAGTGTGCAAGTTTGAAGACTGATAACAATATCGCGGCAGTCAACCTCGAGAGCCAAGCCGGCCATCTGGGAGGGTCGGATCCCCGATAAGGAAGCCACCGTGGAAAATGTTACTGCGGCAAGTCGAACACTGTTCTCAACAGCGGTGTAGCCCGAAAGGGCAACAATCTGCAATTGCTCCAGACATCGGCATCTGGGGCATTCGTCTCTTACAGTTCCCTTAGCGCAGGTAGCCTGAACCACATGGGTGGCACAGCATGAACGGGCTTTGACCGCGCCGCCTGAACAGCATGCACGACCCTTTTCGGCCAAGGACCCCGAAATCCCACTTTGGACCGAGTAATTAGCATGCATGGTTTTGCAGCAGCAGGGAATAGAGGAAGCAGGAACTATGGTTACCCCGACTAGAGAAACACATAAAATGATTATTACTAAACGACTCAGCATTGTGTCCTGTTTCTGCGGGCCAGTTCCTTAATGATCAAGTCTACTGACTTTTTCCCTAAAGTCAAGTCGCCTTGTCGGAGATAGCGTTAAAACGTCTCAAAAGTCCCCGACCCTCGGCGTTATAATCTATTACATCCGTCAAAGCAATTTCCCGCGAAAATATTTTTCGCGAGAGTTTCAGTCCGTGTGACCGGGGCTCGATTTTCGTCGCGCACCCTGATATAGTGCGATGTTCGTGAAAGGCGACGGAGACACTAACCGCAGAGTGCGCAGGGAACGCAGATATGGCAAGAATCTCGAACAAAACCACGGCAGCTAT
>JBKQMK010000449.1:0-14191 GCA_052146735.1 Desulfomonilaceae bacterium
ATCAAACCCTTCAAATTGGACGATCTCAAGGAAGCGCTTGAAGAGCTTGGAGTCGGTGGAATGACTGTTACGGAGGTCATGCAAACTGCGGCTCCAAGAGCCGGTAGGCGCTCGGCCGATGCCGCAGCAATCGACCGGGACATGGTTCCAAAGATAAAGGTGGAGATCGCGGCTCCGAGGAACATGACCGAAAGGGTGATTGAAGCAGTCTGTCTTTACGGTTCTGCAGGCAAGAATGAAGACGGAAAAGTCATGATCGAGCAAGTCGAAGGCACGGTACGAATCAGAACCGGAGACCTCAATGCAGACGCTCTGTCATAACAGGAGCCAATGTGCCGGCAAGCCTCCCAAGCCTTATCCGAATTTAGGAAAGCTTAAGCCGGCTCAAAAAGCACATCCGGCATATTGCGACCGGGTTACTTCTCCTTGAGAATCGGTTCTACATTGCACTGATCCTTAAAACTGGCCTTAAGCTCTCGTTCGAGGGCGTCCAGTTCTTGCTGGTTTTCAACCTCTACCACAAGCTCCCCTGTTTCAAAGCATTTCAGGCGCCCGTGTGACTCGAGGACCTTCACCGCTTCCTTGGGATCCACGGTGATCCACCCCTTCATTCGCCTGACAAGCTCGGCGCCGCTGAATTCACGTTCGATTACAAGGTCGATCTCCCTGTATTTTCCCTTCCATCCTATCATCGCCGGACGAACCACGATGGGCATCACAGGATCATGCATGGCCGCGCAGCGGAACCACACTTTAGCTCTCAACATAACTGTTTCTCTCCCTACTACGTATTTGGTCGCGATGAAACGCTTGTGGACGGTTCACCGCATTTATGATATAGTTATCAACACATAATAAAAATACCTTTTCAAACTGATCTAAGTCTGCTATAGCAGTAGCCCATTAAGCGATGAATAAGACAACAGAAAAAAAGAATACAATTTCATCAACAGGAGACAAAAGCAGCATGCCGGTAACCGGTCGCATCATACCCGTCAGCCGATTTATCCTTCTTAGTATCGCGAGCCTGCTGTTTCTCTTATGGACCGCCGCGCCGACCCTTGCAGAAAGCAGGGGATCCAAATCCCAGGCGATAAAGAAACATCTTACCAAAAAAAAGACGGTCCAGAAGAAGATTGTGAAGAATGTTAGAAAGAAAAAACCCAAAGCAGCTTCGCGTGGTGTGGAAGCAAAAGCCGTCTATTGCGTGAATTTGCGTAGCAATCAAACCCTACTGGCCCGAAACGCGGATCAGCAACTGCCTGTAGCCAGTCTCACCAAATTGGTGACAGCGCTTGTGGCCCTGGACCAATTGCCCCTCGACCGAAAAGTGACTGTGCCCGACCATATCAAAACCATACCGAAATCGGTAGTGGGGTTAAAGGCGGGGGACTCGGTTTCAGTCATGGACCTTCTCCACGGATTGCTGATCGGCTCAGGCAACGACTGTGCCGAGACGCTGGCTTGCGCCGTCCCCGGTGGAAGCAAGAGCTTCATTGCGGCCATGAACAAGAAAGTCCGATCTCTGGGGGCCAAGCGCACCGTCTTTTATACGCCCAGCGGACTGGACCAAAAGATTCCCAACACCAAAGAAGGCAAGAAAACGGTCGATGTCGACTCCAACGTGTCCACGGCCCGCGAAATAGCCACCATAGCCGTGACCGCGTTCTCAAACCCAACTATCCGCTCAATATGTCTGAAAAAGAGTCACGTGCTGGCGAGCTTGTTGAAACCGGGTGGTTATTCTGTGAAGAGCACGAACAAGCTTCTGCGTGACAACCTTCCACTTGTCGGCGGCAAGACAGGGTTTACAGCTCGCGCCGGCCATTGCCTGGCAACTGAATTCACCCCAGGCAGAAACATCTTGCTGATTGTGGTCCTGGGCAGTCCCGACCACTTCCGGGACACTCGGCTCGTCTATCACAAGGCCCTGAAAGAAACCAATCGAATAAGGCTTTCCCCCACGACGACGCCTCCGCGGCTTGCTGCCCAGACCAATTAAGGTGTTGTCATTCCTTCGGTAAGATAAAGAGAAAGTTTATCCATTCGCCCGGCCTTGTGTCACACCAAATTCGGCCACCGTGGGCCTCAATTATTCTCCGTATATTGTACAGACCAAGGCCGGTCCCGGGTTTCTCTCCGGTGGTATCATTCCGTAGCCTGTAGAATTTTTCAAAGATGGATTTAACCTGATCTGGCGACACTCCCGGCCCTTCGTTCCAGACATTGAATAGATAGCTGTCGGTTCGTTCGACCACACCATAGGCGATCTTACCGTGAGGATGGCGGTATTTCAGAGCGTTTCCGAATAGGTTGCGGTAGACAACTTCGAGAAGACTGGGGTCTCCCATGAGCTGAATAGCCCCCACACCTCCCATGCTCTCATCGTAACTCTTGAATGAATCGGGATAGCGTTCCTTCAGGCCGATCATAGCCGGTAGGACTACGTCCTCGTAAAAGTTTCTGATCAGCGTTTTCTTGACCTGAAACTCTCCATGTTCCAGGTCGGCCATGACGAGAAAGTCCCGGCTCATTGCCTCCAGGAACTGTGAATGATGGTAAACGATCGCTAATTGCTCTTTTCTCGCAGGGTCGGTTTCCGTTTCCAGCAGCCGACGGACGAAACCCGCTATGACGATGAGGGAGTTTTTGTTCTCGTGGCTGATGAAATGGATGGTTTCACGATAGTTGTCATTGAGCCGCTCCAGTTCACGCTGGACCGCAGACTCCCGGCCAATGTCCTTGCTGACACCTACCGTGCCCACAATCTGACCTTGCTCGTCCCTCAGGAGGGAGAGTGTCAAAAAAATCTCGCGGAATTCGCCTGACTTCGTTTTCAAGCGCGTTTGATAATTCCGGATACCACCGGAGGAATTCACTTCCTCCATGAGCCTTTCGCGTTCCGCTGCATCCAGCCAGACGTACGAGATCTTTCTGCCCTGCATCTCTTCTGCCGTGTAACCGAGGATCTTCTCAGCGGCAGGGTTAAATTCTACAATGTTCCCCTCCAGATCCGTCGTGATGATCATATCGTCCGAAGATCTTAGAATTCCTTCAAGATAGCCGGACTCCTTGGCCAGCGCCTCGGTTCGGCTCCACATCTCCTTTGCGAGGTTTGCCGCCAACTTCTTGTGGCGTGCTTCCGACTCTCGCAGCCTAGTCCACAGGCCGGATATTTCCACTTGACGGCCGACAAGATCAGCTACTTCTTCCAGAAAATACTCCTCTTCGGAGCTAAGATTCCGGTGACTTGGGCAGCTTGCGCGGAGACGCCCGCGGGCCATTCCCTCAACCATTATTTTCTGAACGTGATCCGCTTCCGTAACCTCTTTTGGCACCTTGCCGTAGGTATGGTCGTCCAGATCCAACCAGACCATTGCGCCGGCAGGCTCGTCCAAGGAGGCAGCCACCCGGCCGAGGACCTTTTCCATCTGCTCTTCAAAGGGAGCACTGCCCATTAAATCCCGAGTGATCGCCAATAGGCCCGTCAGTTTCTTAGATAGCTTGGGCAGGAGCTCCCGGCAGCGTTCCTTGACATCGAGCGACCGCTCTTTTTCGGTAAAATCGCGAACGGTTTCGAGAATTGCTCCACCTTCTCCTGCCTCCGAGAGCAGACGAACGTTGACTGAGCAGGGTCTCTCCCACCTGAGCTGAAAAGCGCCGCAAATCGGGTCGGCTGCACCGCTCACCATGTCATCGAAGGGACAAAACGGGCACACATGGGGAAGGCCTGCCAGGACTTCATGGCATGGACGTCCCACGGCAGAGCCGACTGTGCCGCTCAGCCGCGAATTTATATGGAGGATTCTGGAATCAGGACCGATTAGACACGCTCCATCAGGGAAACTTTCTAGAAACTTCTCGGGTGGAAGCTGCACCATGTCCCCTCGGGAGCGAACTGCCGAAAGTCGTCGAGACGGTTTCATCAGCATAAACTCATGGGGGCCAAGCCCCTTGTTGACGGATGCGAATAGGTTACGAGCAGAACGCTTTGTTAATCAATATTGTAGAATTGGGACGCCTTACTCAATCACGAAAAGTGGCCGGCGCACGAGACCTGGAAACTCCTGCCAGTTTGCATCTCGAGTCCTGCCTATCTCAATTTCGACACGAAGTCAATGAATACCGGCATTCATCCCCGCTGGGCAAATTTCCTTTAAGGATTTGGGGTAAACCGCAACAGATGAAGAATCGTGTAACAGTTCTTATTATACATGAAAGACAAAATATTGAAAGAGCTTTGGAGGTCGTCTCTATTCGGCTCCAACGGGTTTTACAAGCGCTTCAACTCATTGCCAAAAGGTGTAGTTGAATGACCCTTGGAAGCCCCGTAGGTACGGGTTTGAAACCCGTCTCTACCTGTCAAGGTTCTCCCAATTCGATGTTTCTTTTGGCAATCGCTACAAACCTGGGATCAGGCAGCTCTTAATGGAATTCTCTCACCTTTTCTCCACTGCATTTGGGTAACGAATCTCAACCGTGATCCGGCATTCTGTGAAAAAGCCGGATTTGACTAAGATGTGTGTGAATGGTAGGATCATGCGCCTATTGTTCTTCAAGGGAGGACCGTATGAAGGGTGTAGTATTGGCTGGAGGGCTTGGCACAAGGCTGTACCCATTGACGAAAATCACCAACAAGCACCTCCTCCCTATCTATGACAGGCCGATGATAACGTATCCCATAGAGTGCCTTGTCAAGGCAGGAATCAAAGATATTCTGGTAGTTACCGGCGGCAACAATCCCGGAGATTTCCTGAGGCTACTGGGCAACGGCAAGGAATACGGTGTCGAACAGATCAACTACGCTTATCAGGAGGGCGAAGGAGGAATTGCCGATGCTCTTGCCCTGGCCGAAAACCATGTGGCCCGCGGAAAAGTATGTGTAGTGCTGGGTGACAACGTTATAGAAAAAAACATAATCTCCGCTGTAGACGACTACAAACGTCAACCAAGCGGTGCAAAAATTCTCCTGAAAGAAGTCGAAGACCCTCGAAGATTTGGTGTCCCTGTGCTTGACGGCGACCGTGTGGTGAGGATCGAAGAGAAGCCTAGAAATCCTGCGTCGCAGTATGCTGTCACAGGCATTTACCTTTACGATTTTCAGGTCTTTGATTTTATCCGGACCCTGTCGCCATCCGAGCGGGGAGAGCTGGAAATTACGGATGTGAACAACATGTATATCAATCAAGGTACGATGACCTGGTCTCTGCTGGGCGGTTGGTGGACAGACGCAGGCACGTTCGATTCTCTGCTGAATGCTTCGAATTTGGTCGCGCAGGGCGGGGCCAACAAGGATTGAATTGGCAATGCAACGCAAGAAATTCAAACTACCGGATACGGCATTGATACAGGGCGTAATTTTACAACCCTTGAAGGTCATTCCCGACGAACGCGGCCGTCTGATGGAGATCATGAGGCGCGACGATCCATTTTTCAGTGGTTTCGGCCAAGTTTATCTCAGCACGGTATACCCCGGTGTTGTCAAGGCATGGCACTACCACAAAATTCAGGAAGACCGCTTCACATGTATTCGCGGTATGGTTAAGGCAGTTTTGTACGACGACCGGGAAGGATCCCCCACCCGCGGCCTCTTAAATGAATTCTATTCAGGAGAGCACAAGCCCTGTTTGATTGTGATCCCTGCCGGCGTATTCCATGGCTGGAAATGTGTTGGTGAACACGAGGCATACGTGATCAACATTCCATCTCAGCCTTACAATCGTCAGGAGCCGGACGAGTACCGGATGGATCCACATGAAGGCGAGATTCCATACGACTGGTCCAGAAAGGACGGTTGAGGTCGTTTATGAGGCTACTGGTAACTGGCGGATGCGGTTTCATCGGCTCCAACTTTATTATGCACATGCTGGAATCTTATCCTGATGTGCAGATATGCAATCTTGATCTGCTCACGTACGCGGGAAACCTCGAGAACCTTCAAGACGCGGAGCCTTGCGGCGAACGTCACCGTTTCATCCGAGGAAGCATCACAGACAAGAAAGTGGTCTCATCGCTCGCCTGTGAAAGGCCGGACGCTGTGATCAATTTCGCTGCCGAATCCCATGTGGATCGCTCCATAATGGACTGCTCGGCCTTTGTCGTTACCAACATTTGTGGAACGCAGGTACTCTTGGATGCCTGCCGTGAACACGGTGTCAGCCGCTTCGTTCAGATTTCTACCGACGAGGTCTACGGCTCCCTCGGAGAAGACGGGGCTTTCACTGAAGCTTGTCAACTGGTTCCCAACAGCCCTTATGCGGCGTCCAAGGCTGCGGCCGATCTGATGGTCCGCTCGTATCACAAGACTTATCACATGGATGCGGTCATAACCCGTTGTTCAAATAATTACGGCCCGTTTCAGTTTCCCGAAAAGCTCATACCGCTCATGATTACCAATGCTCTCCAGGACAAAGAATTGCCGGTTTACGGTGATGGCATGAACGTTCGGGACTGGATACACGTGAAAGACCATTGCCGCGCCATAGACGTTGTCCTGCGCAAAGGTTTGCCCGGTGAAGTCTACAACATCGGCGGAAACTCGGAGTTTCGCAATCTCGACATCGTCCGATACATTCTTACAAGACTTAGCAAGCCGGAATCCTTGATACGGCACGTTACGGACAGACCGGGGCACGACCGGCGATACGCCATGGATGCTACCAAGCTGAAGAAAGAGCTTGGCTGGGAGCCTTCCATAGGCTTTGAAGAGGGGATGAATCAGACTGTCCAATGGTACCTGGAACACGACGCCTGGTGGCAACGGATCAAAACGGGCGAGTACCTCACATATTACGAAAAATGGTACGGTAATCGCTGAACGCGGGTTTGAGAGGGTTTCTCGCCAGAGCTCTGTCTGAAAGTAATCATTCACAGCGGAGATCGCTGAGCATTATGTTTTCTCTGCATTTATTCCAGGTGAAGCATAACGCTTTAGGGTTTGTGTCGGTGAAAATAATACAGGCCAAATTGCGTACCTCCGTGGCTCATGTGGCGGTGTGCAAGCCATTTCTTGTCTCTGCGTTCTCGGTGCACTCTGCGGTGAATCCTGCCTGCCCGCTGATCGCTTACGTCAGAATAGGTCCTCGAATGTTTCCTGCTGCCGCTATTCTTCCAGAACCATGAATATTCTGAGACGGAAAACCCAAAGTATCCTCATAGGCAACGTTCCCATAGGGGATGGGGCCCCCATAGCCGTGCAGTCCATGACCAATACGGACACCAGGAACACGGGAGCCACGATCAGGCAGATCCGGCGCCTGGAGGCTGCGGGGTGCGAGATCATACGCCTCGGCGTGCCCGACATGACAGCGGCGCTTGCCCTTGGGTCGATTAAGAAAAAGATACAAATACCTCTCGTGGCTGACATCCATTTCGATTACCGTCTGGCCCTGGAGGCGCTTCGGCAGGGCGTGGACGGCTTGCGGCTCAATCCGGGAAACATCGGGGCCCGCCGAAAGGTCCGTGAAGTTACCAAGGCCGCCGCAGAACGTGCCGTTCCCATCCGCATCGGGGTGAACGCGGGCTCGCTACAGAAGGAACTGCTTGGGAAATATGGCGGCGCTACTCCTGAAGCCATGGTTGAGAGCGCCCTGGAGCACATAGGCATCCTGGAGAGAGAGACCTTCCATCTCATCAAGATTTCCCTTAAAGCCTCGGATGTCAGCAGGACTGTGGAGGCTTACAGCATTTTGTCCCAACGGGTGGACTACCCTCTCCATGTTGGTATCACCGAGGCAGGAACGCTCCTACCCGGCTCGATAAAGTCGTCCGTGGGAATAGGCATTCTCCTGGCCAAAGGGATCGGTGACACAATCCGGGTATCTCTTACAGCTTCCCCCATCGAGGAGATCCGGGTCGCATACGCGATTCTGGGGGTGTTGGGACTCCGACAAAGGGGCGTTGAGGTTATCTCCTGCCCGACCTGTTCACGGACTGAAATAGACCTGATCGGCCTTGCTAAAAAAGTTGAAAAAGCCCTCTCCCGGATCAGAACCCCGTTGAAGGTCGCGGTCATGGGTTGTGTGGTAAACGGGCCCGGTGAAGCACGAGAAGCCGACATCGGCATCGCGGGCGGGCGGGGCCGCGGCATACTTTTCAGAAACGGGGAAAGCGTCGGTACGTACGACGAAAAGGATCTTCTGACTGCCTTGCTGAACGAGGTCAGCAAGATGACCGGAGAAAGCACTCCTCAGACCTAACGGATGCCGTAATCGAATTGCCAGAGAGATATCCGTTTGTTTTTGGGGACTCGCTTGACCTTGGAAAAAACTATCCCGCAGGAGACGCACGCATCGGGTGAAAAAGCTTGTGAAGGGCAACCGCAGTTGGGGCAGACCTCGGGAGTAGTCTCCTCCCTCATGTTGTTTCCACTGTTGACAGAGGGCATTGACGGCTCCTTCGGGCGCCTGGTCGAAGACGATTTGCCCGCACGAGTCACATCCGGATCCGAACCTTTGGGTAGAGCCCCTTCCTCCGCCCGATAGACTCCCAACGCCCCATCGAAAGCATTGCTTATCAGGGTCACCTCTGTGGAAGCCTCGCACGAATTGATGGGCGGCTGTTCGAGTTCGGGAGCTTTTCTATCCCTGCAGTGATACTCGTATTCTGACAGCAACCCTGTTTGAATAAGCGTTTCGTAGATCTTTTTCAGATCTTTCGCAGTCAGTCGGAACTTGCCCATCAGTTGAAAGTCGTCGGGCCGGTTGCGGAAAGAGGCCAAAAATTCTTTGGCCAGAACTGTTTTTTGGGCTGTAGCGTCAGTCAGATTCAAGTAGCAAAGTTCCGCGCGTGTCACCCATCCTCTTTCCAGAAGCACTTCATTCGCTTTGAGCAAGTGCCGGTATGACAGGCCATGTTTCTCCATGAGGATGTTCAGGTCCACGCGTTCCTTAATGTCACGAACGATTTCTCTCGCATTGATTCTGATCTTCTTCATTTGAGACCCCCTTGGGCCGGATTGCGCTATATATTTCCTACTAATTTAATAGCAAATCACGTGCCAGGACAAACACGCGGCAAGCCGCCTCCTTAGCCTAGTATTAGAGCGATTCTCAAAGGTAATGTCCGAAACTCAGGATTGCTCGCTGGGGAGGCGATTCCGCTTGGCTGTGGAAACAAATCCACACCTGGGGACAGAGAAGTTCCTCACCCGTCGAAACATTTAACGATTCAATCAATATGCGGTTGCGTGACGTATTGCTGGAGAATTGCAACGGTAGGCTTATACCAGCATGTGCTTCAGCTTGTCAGCAGACAGAACTAACCTTGAAATCGGTGATTTTGTGATTAAGAGAAAGAAAGAACTATAAATTGATCGAGCTTCGTCGTTCGTTCGATGGAGCAGATACAAAGTTTCAGAGAACACGCGAGGAGGTCGCCACGATGGATTGTAGGTACCTAACTCAAGACATGCTCAGTCATCCTGTGATGGTACGGGTAGACGATAACCCTCTGGACCTGATGAGTGCCAAAGGCATAGCCGACCATAGGGCCCGAGAACTGTCTTCCGATCCCATGCTGCTGGCATGGTTCGACAGGAAAGGGGGAAAATTCTCTCCTGACGTAATTTGCTGCGGCAGCGAAAAGCCGACTTGGCTGGTGTACGCGGAATCACGCGGAGCTGATATTTCTGTGGACATCAACAACGAAGATTACGTGTTTGTGTACAAAGCGAGTGAGGACTAGAGGCCCTGGAACTCCAGAGAATTGCAGGAGGGTTGCCGAAAGGTTTGATCTTCTGGCTCAAAGCCAGATGTATATTTCGAGACGTGCTAAATTTTGTGCACCCTATGAACTTTTCCTGCATCATTGTGAGTGAAGGAGATTTATTGAAAAGGAGACCGTACAATGGCTGTTGAAGGAGAAATCCAAGAAGAGTTTGTCGAACCCGCGGAGTGTTTTGGCGTCGAATTGGATGAAGCACTATGCATGAACTACCACCCTGGGAAGTTGGCTGAAATAGAGGACGCTATGAACGAGGAGCGTGATAGCGCTATTGCCGAGCAGTTCTTCTTTGGTGGGTGTGGAATTTAGGGCAAGGGGCTGAGTAAATCCTATTTGCCATAAGTTTATCGAATCGGCGAAAGTCATTGATTGCGGTGGTACTTTCCGGCATGACGGACGGGGAGTGATGATTTTCTGTGAAGAGCGCAGGATTTAAACCGAGCGTTAGGAACTTGGGCCAATAATCACTTCTTCACCTGCGTTAATCCCGGACAGAATTTCCACCTTGCCATCGGCTAGCTTGCGGCCTGTCTTAACATGCCGGACCTTTACAGCCCCGTCCTGGGCTACTCTCACTGTCTCCAACTGACCGACTACCTTTACGGCTTCAGAGGGAATCACAATAACTTGTGAGGGGCGGGTGTGGAACGTGAGGGTGCCGTAAAGGCCGGGGGCCAGCCCCGGCTCCTCCGTTAGAGGCACCTTGATTGTAATCGTCCGGGTCTTCTCTTCGCGCTGAGGCACTACTTCCCGTATGGATGAGGTCTGTTTGACTGCGGCCGACGGAACCTCCACTGTCACGGGCGTGCCAGCGTTGAGATAAGAAGCGTATTGTTCTCCTACCGATGCTACCAATTCGACTGAGCGCGGTATGTATATCGTCAAGAGTTGACGCCCCGGCGTGGCCAAGTCGCCCAGGTTGACGTTTCTCTCTCCAACAATCCCGTCGAAGGGCGCGGTGACAACGGTGTACGCCAACTGGGTCTTCGCCTCGTCAAGGGCCGCTTTTGCTCTGGCTGCGGCTGCCTGTGCCACCTCATACCGAGCCAGAGCATCGTCATAATCCTTTTTGGCCACAGCTTGCTTCTCAAACAGAATCTTGTATCGTTCAAAATCGTTCCGAGTTCTTACCAGATCAGCCTCTGCGCTTTCAAGAGCTGCTTTGGCCTGGGCTTCCCGTTCCGCCATCTCCTTGGAGTCAATGCGCAGGAGCACCTGGTCCTTTTTCACGCGATCGCCTGCATCTACCTTCAGCTCAACTACGTAGCCCTGTACGCGGGAAGCCACACGAGCAATCTCCCGCGAAGCCACCGTGCCCGAGACCGTAACATCACCTTCAACACGGATGATTGTCGCCTCAACAGTTTTTGGCCGCGGCGTCTTTTCGCCGGGCAATACGGTCGTGCCTCCGGGTACCTTTGAGTGGAAGCCGCCTTGCATCCATACGAGGATAAGAATCAGCGCGACCAGGGCGATTGCCGCGGTCACTATCTTCTTTCTGTTCATTGCCGCCCCGATCACCTGCCGCGGTAACCTTTCTCAGTTCTCGGTCATGACAAAATCGTCATATTCGATTTCAAAGCGAAGCTTATGCTTTGCTTCCTCTTGCGCGAGGGACATGAACACAGTCTTCAGGTTGGCGTCGTCGGTGGCTCCGGCAAGGTCGATATACATTTTGAACGCCTTCTTCTCCTTCTTCATCGCCACGACCAGGGCTTGTTGGTAATCCATGTGGTCGGTAGGCTCCACGTCAACAAGATAATCGCCGATTTTTAGATCCAGGACCTTCTGCTCTGCGGCCATCAAGCGCTTGCCCGATTTAACCTCCAACAGTTTGCTTTTGTGCCAGATCTCTTCTTGTGCGAAATCTTTGAATATTTGACTCATCCACGGCCTATCCATCCGGCCGGCCAAGCCAGTGTAGAATTGGGCCGCCTGTTCTTCCTGCCCGATTGCAAAGTCCAGGATCTCGTCTACCGACTTCCATTGCTGCATGTTTAACCTCCGTTAATATTATTTTTGCTACACCAATTTCGTAACCGTTTCCAGCGCGGCATCGAAATCGGGTTCATTCGCGATCTCTTTCACCAGTTCCGCGTAGCGCACTATCCCTTCTCGATCAACGACAAAAACCGCCCGGGCCAATAGACGCAAATCCTTCATCAACACGCCATAGGATGTCCCAAAGGAGCCATCCCTGTGGTCGGAGAAGGTCTTTACGTCCCTTACACCGGTTGCATTGCACCAACGTCCCTGGGCAAAAGGCAGGTCCATACTGATTAGAAGTATTTCCACTCCTGGGTCAAGACGGCTCGCCTCCTGATTGAATCTCACCGTGGTAGCATGGCACACGGGGGTATCCAGTGATGGCACAGACGAAATTACACATATTTTGCCGAGAAAAGACGAGAATTGCACGGGTTTCATATCATTTGCCAGAACTACGAAATCTGGCGCAACATCGCCCACTTTAATCTCCTCCCCCAGGAGAGTCACAGGATTGCCCCTCATAGTTACCAGGCCGGTACGTTCTCTCATTGTAGGCCTCCTTTCGGCGGAATGGAACTATTTACAATGGATCACAAGTCGTGACTTTTGTTGCGCGTTGTACACTTGTGTTGAACTGCCCACCCGATCAGTAAGCCTCGTCTGACCCAAGGTATTCGTCGGTAACCTTGTCTTTGAAGAGGTAGTAAACCCACCCCTGATATAGAATTACGATAGGCACAAATATCAGAGCCACGACCAGCATAATCTTCAGTGTCAAAGGGCTGGATGATGAATTGAATGCGGTTAGGCTGAAGACCGGGTTCAGGCTCGATGGGTACAGGTTTGGATAGAGCCCGACAACTCCGAACAGCGTAGCGCCTGCTATGGTCAGGCAGGATACAAACCACGCATTCCACCAAGCTCTTTTAGCAATAAACAATCTCGTAATCAGTAGGGCTGCAACGGTCACCAGCGGAATGACAAAAAGGAGAGGCCGGCTGAGATAATTCTTGTACAGGGCTGTGGCAAACCAAGTGTGAACCAGGAAGATCACAGCCACTACGAGCAACACGGCCCAAAGCTTTGCCGAAAGCGCTGCGGCCTTGTCATAGAGCGGCCCCTCGGTCTTTACGGCGAGCCACAAAGACCCGTGCAGCAGGAAGAGGAGGACAAAGAGCACGCCTCCGAGAATTCCGTAAGGGTTCAAAAGAGTGAACAGGGTTCCGTGAAAGACCCCTTTGTCATCAAAAGGGATGCCCTGGAATATGTTTGCAAAGGCGACACCGAAAAGAAGCGCCGGCACAAAGCTCCCTATGAACAGGCAAGTATCCCAGAGCTTTCTCCACCCAGGGCTGTCGATCTGGCCTCTGAATTCGAAGGAGACCGCCCGAATGATCAGGCCGAATAAAATGAGGAGGAGGGGCGCATACAGCGTGCTGAACATCACTGCATACGTGGTAGGAAAGGCCGCAAATGTCACGCCACCCGCGGCGATCAGCCAGACCTCGTTGCCGTCCCAGAACGGACCCATCACGTTGTAGATGATTCGGCTCTCAGTATCGTTGCCGGCTATAAACGGTCGTAGAGTTCCCAGACCCAGATCAAAGCCGTCCAGCATAAAATATATGGCCCAAAGCAGCCCCCACAGCACAAACCATATAGTTTCCAGCATGGCTCAGCCTCCTCTCCTGACCTCTGACCCGACCGGAAGGTCGGGAGGGCCCTGACGGGCGACTTTTGCCATAAGAGCAAAAGCAATCAGCCCAAGCAGCGAATAAAGCACTACAAAAGCCGCCAGAGATATAGCCACATGGCCGCCGGGAATCGGAGAAACCGCGTCCGCCGTTCTCATCACACCGTACACTATCCAGGGCTGCCGTCCCACCTCTATCACCATCCAACCCAACTCAGCGGCAAGATACGGGAGTGGGATTGCATACATCATAATCGTTAGATACCAGCGGCCCCTCTCCAGTCTGTTTCTCTTGAACCAGCCGATCACCGTGAGAAGAGCGAACAGAAAGCCAAGACCCACCATGATTCTGAATGACCAGAATGTCAACGTAACCGGCGGTCTATCCTCTTTGGGCCAATCCTTCAGACCCTTGATCTCGGCATCCCAGTGCTCGTACACCAGCCAACTCATGAACTTCGGTATCTGGAACATTTCCAAACTGTTTCTCTCGTTTGCCTCATCCGGGATCAGCAACAAGGAAAAAGGCACCCCCTTGGCGGTTTCCCACTGGGATTCCGCTGCGGCAAGCTTCTCCGGCTGGGTTTTGCCCATTTCCTTGCCGTGAAAATCTCCCACGATCACTTCTCCGATGGAAAATATCAGGGCAAAAACCAGCGCGATTCTGAAAGATTTGGAGAAGAATGAGACGTTGCTCTTGCGCAGAAGATGATAAGCGCTTACTCCCATTACAAAGAAACCCGCGACAATGTACCCTGCGAATGTCGCATGCAAGTAGGTCAAGAT
>JBKQMK010000450.1:0-3715 GCA_052146735.1 Desulfomonilaceae bacterium
GGAATATCCGCAACGGTCAGGATAAGTGCAGGGACGTGTCTGGGGGTCGTATTCTCCCGGATTGCTTTCTTGATTCTCTTTTGCAGGTCTTCCGTCAGTTCCACATTTGGAGCTGTCTTCACAAACAGAATCACTCGGACATCGTTGTCCCACTGCTGCCCTACCACAATGCTATCCGAGATCTCGGGGAAGGACTCAACCTGTCGGTAGATCTCCGCAGTGCCGATGCGAACTCCCGAGGGATTAAGGGTAGCGTCGGAACGACCGAAGATCTTGACTCCTCCGTGTTCCGTGATCTCGATGAAGTCCCCGTGGTGCCATACGTTAGGAAACACCTCGAAATAGGCGCTCTTGTACTTGGCATTGTCTGGGTCTTTCCAGAAACAAATCGGTTGCGACGGAAAGGTGGCCGTGCAAACAAGCTCTCCCTGTTGGCCTATGACCGGCTTCCCTTGTGAGTCGAACGCTTCGACCTTCATCCCCAGGCCGCGACACTGAAGTTCCCCCTCATAAACAGGAAGGATCGGGCACCCAAGAGCAAAACAGGAAATTATGTCGGTGCCACCCGAAATGGAAGCAAGGCAGACGTCCTCTTTAATGTCTCTGTAAACGAATCGAAAACTCTCTTCCGAAAGCGGGGAGCCTGTAGAGCACATGAGCTTGAGGTTGGAAAGATCATATTTCTCTCTGGGTTTCAGCTCTGCTTTTTCCACCGAGGCAATGTATCTGGCACTGGTCCCGAAGAGAGTCATCTTTTCGTCTTCGGCCAACTGGAAAATGGCTCCAGGGTCCGGATAGAAGGGCGAGCCGTCGAAGAGTATCACCGTGGCTCCGCTGGCAAGACCGCTCACGAGCCAGTTCCACATCATCCAGCCCAACGTGGTGAAATAGTATATGTTGTCCTCACGCTTCACGTCGCAGTGAAGCACGTGTTCCTTGAGGTGCTGTATAAGTGTCCCGCCCGCGCCGTGGACCATGCACTTGGGCAGACCGGTGGTTCCGGAGGAGTACATGATGTAGAGAGGATGATCAAAGGGGAGTTGCTCGAACTCAATCTCCAGGCCCTGTTCTTTGGCAAGAAAATCATTGTAATGAACGGCTTTCGGAATCGCACTGATTTCAGCCCTCTCCTGGGTGTACGGAATCACCACGAGTTTTTCGATGCTTGGGATCTCCCTTATGATGCCTGCTATTCGATCGAGGGAACTATGAGTTTTTCCGTTATAGAAGTAGCCGTCAGCGGTAAACAGGATTTTCGGCTCTATCTGCCCGAATCGGTCCAGTACCCCCTTGATGCCGAAGTCAGGCGAACACGAAGACCAGATGGCGCCGATGCTTGCTGTAGCGAGCATGGCTACTATAGGTTGCATCATGTTTGGAACGTATCCAGCGACCCGGTCCCCCTCGACCACACCGGCTTCCCTGAGGGATTTTGCAAGCCGGGCCACTTCGTCATAGAGCTGCGCGTAGGTCATACGGACAGTCTTCTGCCCCTCTCCCCTGAACACCAAAGCAATCCGATCATCCCTGAAGCGCAACAGGTTCTGAGCGAAGTTGAGTCTCGAGCCTATGAACCATTTGGCCCCTATCATGGTGGGGGAGTCCTCCAAAATGTTATCGTAAGGTTTGGAAGCTATAATGTTGCAAAATTCCCATACAGACGCCCAAAAAGCTTCCCGATTCTCAACGGACCAGTCATATAGCGGGTGGTAACCATGAATGTTAAGGGAATACTTCCTGTTCACGAAGCCAATGAACTTGGCGATGTTGGTGTTCTTGATCCGTTCTTCCGACGGTTCCCAAAGAGGGCCCATGCTCGTACCTCCTTGTGTGGGTGTTCAAACAGTTCAATGTTGCTTGTCACTGACTGAAGTCGGGAGCATCATTTGCTTGCGTAGGCGCTCGTCTCCGGCCAGTTCGCGGGGTATATCTGTCCCGGGCCTTCGCCCAATTTCTTCTTTAGGTCTGCCAGTCCTTTTCGCCTATACTCTTCTCGCGGCTTTTTGGGGATGCGGCGGTTGAGAATCGATTCCGACCGCAGCCTGCGTCCGATTGTCTTTTCCATCATTGTGCCCAGATCGAGCAGTCGGTCAACGTCAATACCGGTATCTATCCCCATCTCATCCATCATGACGACCATATCCTCAATACATTGCAGACCGACCACATTTGGGTCGCGATAGTAGTAGGACCCAGTTCCGGCAACGGGAACTCGGTCAAGAAAGTTGGCAGGTTGTCCTCCAAGCCCTCCGAGCGTGGCCTCAAAGATTTCAATGCCGGCCTGAAGGGCCGCAAGGCAATTGGCCGTCCCCCAGCCGCGAGTCACATGAAAATGGGCAACATGAAGCCGCTTGTCCGGCATTTGATCGAGGACCATCGAGTAGTACTTGTAGACCTGGTCTGGGGGAGCGCTTCCGTCATGGTCGGCATGTTCGATGTCGGCCGCACCTATCTCAAGCCAGCGTCTGGTGAATTCCACCGCTTCTTCCAAACGGGTAGGGCCTGAGATGGGTGAGCCCCAGATGGTGGAGACCGTGCCGTTCATTTTGATCCCCACGTCTCTTGCCTTCTCGATACAACGCTTGGCCTCATCCCAGTAGTTGGGGAGCGTGGTACCGGAATTCGCGAAGTGGTGTTCCTCATCCGTTGAAACCATCATCAATATACGATCCGGACCCCACCCTTCTTTCTTGCCCATGATGGCTCGATCTACAGCCCTTTCCCTGATGGTTACGGCCGTGAGACTGATGTCGCTCCAGTTGATGCCGGCACGGGAAAGTTTCTTCGAATCTCTGAGCCGCTTCAGCAGTTCTTCTGCGTCTTTGAACTGCGGCATGAGTGCGGGATTGCCCAGGTTGGTGACTTCAAGGTGCTTTATGCCGCACAGTATCAGTTCTTCCAGATAAAACAATTTGGCGTCCGTGGGTATCCATATCTCTTCGTGCTGGAACCCGTCACGGACGGTTATGTCATTGATCTGAACCTTTTTGGGATAAGCCAGTTCGTGGTCGGCCATAAGCGCTCGCCTCCTCGCCTTATTCTCCGGTGTAAACCGGTTTCCTTTTTTCCCTAAATGCGGTCAGTCCTTCGATTCTGTCCTTCGTGGGGATAGTCACGGCGTAAGCATTGGACTCAATGGCCAGGCCAATGGGAAGACTGACTTCCGTGCCTTTGTTGACTGCGTACTTGGCCTGTGCAAGCGCCACCGGGCCGTTGGCTGCGATTTCTCGTGAGATCTCGAAAGCCCTGTCGATGAGTCGTTCCGGATCAACCACCTCTAGAAAGAGTCCAATCTCAAGGCCCTCCGCAGCGGTGATCCGCCGTGCCCGGAAAATCATCTCTTTGGCGCGAGCCATTCCCACCACTCGGGGTAGCCGCTGCGTTCCACCGGCGCCGGGAATTATTGCCAGACTGGTCTCCGTCAATCCCACGACGGCGTTGGTCGAGGCTAACCTTATGTCACACGCCAGAGCCAGTTCCAACCCCCCTCCGAAAGCATAACCGTTGACAGCGGCGATTACGGGCTTGGGGAGTTCTTCTACACCAGTGAACAAATTTCGAATCGTCTGAATGTATAGCCTGACCTGGTCTGGAGACATTCCTGCCCTCTCCTTCAGGTCCGCCCCCGTGCTAAATGCATTCTTGCCTTCAGTGGAACCCGTGATTACCACGACCTTCGCCTCACTGTCGAAGGCGATGTCTGCAATCGTTCGCC
>JBKQMK010000451.1:0-6669 GCA_052146735.1 Desulfomonilaceae bacterium
ACCTCAAAACAATGCTTCTTATTGAGCTGGATCTGATCGAATACGCCCAGTGCCTGGATATCCAGAAAAGAATTGTGCAAAGAAAAATCCTTGAGGGCGGCCCGGACGTTCTGCTGACGCTGGAACATCCCCCAACCGTAACCCTCGGCGTAAGGGGAAAGACTACAGACCTGTTAATTTCCGCCAAAGAGCTTGGTAAGCGCGGTGTGGCCGTGCATCACGTCGACCGGGGAGGAGAGGCCACATTCCATGGTCCCGGGCAAGTGGTCTGTTATCCCATTGTGAGTCTGAAGGCACTGGGGCTTTCCGCCAGAAGGTACGTTCAGGGCCTTGAAGAAACGATCATAAAGACGTTGGCGGATTTCGACGTAAGAGGCTTCGGCCAACCTAGGAAAGTAGGCGTCTGGACAAGCCCAACGGACAAGATCGCGTCCATCGGGGTGCGTATTCAGCGGCGTATCACTTCGCACGGCTTCAGCCTGAACGTCGATCTGCAAATGAATCCGTGTGAGCTGATCGTCTCATGCGGGATGCCTGACGCTCGCATGGTGAGTCTCAATCAGCTTGTGCCACGCCCGGTAACCGTAGCGTCTGTGCGGAAAGCTGTTTCGCGGTCCTTTGCCGACGTGTTTGATGTAAATCTCGAGAGAGGCTCATTGGAACAATTCATGGCATGATGCTTGTGCGAGCTCGCGTCATTGCCGCAAAGACTGATCCGAACTCGATCCACAGATCCCCGGCTCCATTTCCGGAGAATACCTAGGGGTGAGTAACAGCAGGGCGTCGGCTTAACACCGGTTGATCTGAATATGGCCATTCCCTTTAACTACAGCTTTCGTAACCTCTGGACGAGGAAGTGGACCAGCATCCTAACCGCGGGAGGCATGGCGCTGGTTACCTTTGTCTTTGCAGCCGTGCTGATGCTTACACAGGGACTGCAACAGACTTTGATCGACACGGGCTCTCCCGACAACGTCATAGTCCTCAGAGGTGGTGCGGAAACGGAAGTTTCCAGCGCCATCGATCGCGACTCGGCCGCGCTCATAGAAGTTCAGCCGGAAGTAGCCCAGGACGGACGCGGAGAGCCCCTGGCGTCAAAAGAAGCGCTGGTGCTGGTGACTGTTCCGAAAAAAAGGACGCACACGCCGACTAACGTGGTGGTGCGGGGAGTCGGATCCCAAGCCATGAATTTAAGGCCCCAGGTGAAATTGATCGCGGGCCGAAATTTTCGGCCTGGTTCACGGGAGGTGATCGCGGGAAAGAGCACAGCAGAAACCGTGGCAGGGGCGTCTCTGGGCCAAACCTTGTCCTTTGCCCTTTCTAGTTGGAATGTCGTGGGAATATTCGACGCAGGGAAGACGGCTTTCAATACCGAGGTGTGGGGGGATGCGGATCAGTTGTTGTCCGCGTTCCGAAGGACAACCTATTCTGATGTGATCCTGAAGGTGCCCGGTGAAGAGGCATTCGAGGCTTTGAAGAATCGCCTGGAGACCGACCCGCGGTTGACTGTTCAAGTAAAGCGTGAAGTTGCCTTTTACCAACAACAATCGGAGGTCATGGCAAAATTCATCCGCATATTGGGACTGGCCACGACTTTGTTTTTCAGTATTGGCGCCATCCTCGGGGCCATGGTGACCATGTACTCCGCGGTGGCCAATCGTACGGCCGAAATAGGCACACTAAGGGCTCTAGGATTCAAGAGAAGAAGCATTTTGGCGGCTTTCCTGGCTGAGTCTCTTCTCCTCGGCCTAATAGGGGGAATAGTCGGCGTGGCAGGGGGTTCGCTGCTTCAGCTCTTGACCATCTCAACGATGAATTGGGCTACTTTTTCGGAGTTGGCATTCGGATTCAGCCTGACCCCTTCCATTGCGGCCTCCACAATGGCATTTGCTGTTGCTATGGGTTTCGTGGGCGGGTTGCTGCCGGCCTGGAGGGCGGCCCGTCTGAAGATTGTCGATGCGCTCCGAGAGAGTTGAAAAAACATACCGTCCAGGAAGACCCTATTCAGCCTCATTCTACATGTAAGACTACCATAATGAGCGCTCCGCAATGAGCATTCAAGAATCCCTACGGGATGCGCCACTGCAAGAGGCAGGATAATTTCCTGATTCGCCGGTGAATGGAAGCGCTAACATTTGTAGTAAAGTAAGCTTGGTGGGGTCCCGAAACTGATTCAGCCCTATTGTCATCCCTTCGTGTCCGAGTTTCGGCTGGGCCCGATAAGTTCCCATGAGTCTGTCCCACCACGTCAAATTGAAGCCGAAATTGCTGCTCGTCTCGAAATCCAAAACAGAATGATGTACGCGGTGCATGTCGGGAGTAACCACCAAAAGGCGTAACACCCGGTCGAATCCGACAGGGACAAACAGATTACTATGATTGAACATGGCTGCGCCGTTTAGTAGTACCTCAAAAATAACTACTGATACAGCCGGCGCTCCGATGAGGACAACGGTAGCAATTTTGATCAGCATGGAAATGATGATTTCTATAGGGTGAAAACGAGAACCTGTGGTCAAGTCAAAGTCCAAATCGGCATGGTGCATCATGTGCAATCGCCATAGGACTGGAACCGCATGGAACATCACGTGTTGGAGGTAAATCACGAAATCTAAAATAATGACCGATAAGACGACGGCAACCCAGTATGGCACATCAACATTGTTGAAGAATCCCCAATGCTTCTGAGCCGCAACTACCGCCATGCCTACTGCGGCCACCGGGAAAAGAAATCTCACAGCCGCGGTGTTTATGACGACAATCCCAATGTTAGCGAGCCAGCGGGCCGACTTGGACGTGGTAAGACGGCGGCGAGGAGCAGCGAGTTCTCCCAAAGCCACAGCCAAGAATATTCCTACGAAAAAGCCAAGCCTTATTATCGGCTCGCTGTCCATGGTAAGCATATTCATTTTTCTGCCAAAATTTGGAAAGAGGCTTTGCTAACTACGTTTTGACCGAACGTTCCGCAATCCTTGCCTTAACATCTTCCAGGTTCATATCGTAAAACCTCTACCAACAAGTTCCATCCGCCGGTACCCTGAGTCGATCCGCCACATTTTGTCGCGATCGTTCCTTGTGTGGAAGGTTGTGTCGTCACTTGAACATACGTCCCAGAATCCCTTTCTCTTTTGGTTCGAGTGGAGGCATTCCCAGTTGTTTTCTGATCTCGGCAACGACCTTCTCTTCAGTAACATCCGAGCCTTCTGCCACAATCTCTTCGCCGATCATGATAGCCGGGGCGCAAGGCAGTTCCGTTTCCGCCCATTCATCCGTTCTGTATTCAGCGTGGGGCTTTGATGTAGCTTCGATGTCAATGGGGTACTCTGCGCCCAACCTGGACGCCATCTCCTTGAAGTGTCTTCAAGGCTTGCCATTGGGTTCATTCAGGAAAAAACGGACTTTCAACATGATTCTTTCCTCCTTGTTTTACGGCCCTTCACGAACCTGAGTTCGATGATTGCTTAGCCTGAGTCATCCTGCTCAGGAATTGATCCGCGGGGATGAAGTCAACTAGGCGCAGATCCGTACGCTCCCGACCGTGCGCATCGAAGAAAACCACCGTCGGAACCCCTTTGATCGAATACTGTGCCACCAGTTTTTCGTAGAGCGGGTTCCCCTTTGTCGTCAGGTCAACCTTGACCATGACGAAGTTGTCTTGAGCCTGTTTCACGACTTGCGGGTCACGAAACGTAATATCTTCGAGTTCACGGCACGGCGTACACCATGTCGCGGAAAAATCTACGATCACCGGTTTGTTAGACTTCCTCGCTTGTTCCATCACTTCGTCGGAATACGGTTGCCATGAACCCCCGGGACCGACCATCAACCAGGAACCGAGGAGAAAGACTCCAACGACTACTCCTGCTACCCCGACGACGTTTCGCATTACACCAAATGCCTTGAAACCACCTTGAGTATTGTCTACCCATCCGAGGTGCAGCCCTGCTGAAAGAGCCACTCCTGCCAATACAAAAGCGCTCACGGAGGGCGGCAACAGCGGTCTTAGAAAATAAGCTGCCATGCCGACCAACACCCAGCCCATCAACTTTCTCACCCACAGCATCCACTCGCCCGATCCGGGGAGCTTTTCCAGACTCCCTGAGAACATGGCCAGGAAAAAGAGCGGCAGTCCCAAACCAAGGCTGAGTGTGAAAAAGATAAGAAAACCCAACCACGGGCTGCCCATGCCGGCCACCCAGGTTAGTAAACCCAGTACGAAAGGTCCCAGACAGGGGGCAGCCACGACACCGAGAGTCAAGCCCATGAACAGCGTACCAAAGTATCCTGCGTAGGACTTGGATGCTGCGCTTGTAAGGCTCTGCGGGAGTTGCAGCTCCCAGAATCCAAAGAGGCTTGTGGCGAACAACACGAGAACACCGGCGACGACCACCAACACGATGGGGTTCTGTAGCGCCGCGCCCATTAGGCTTCCCGTAAGAGCCGCCACTACCCCCAGCACTGAGTTCGTCAGCGAGAGGCCGCCCAAGTATAACAAACCGTGAATTGCGAGCTTTCCGCGACCTTGACCGGCTCTGCCTCCGAAATATGAGACTGTGATGGGAATCAGAGGATATACACACGGAGTCAGGTTGAGAGCCAGTCCACCAGCGAAGATCCCCAACAGGGTCCAGAGCATTGCCCATCCATAAAGTGGACCGGCATTCTCAGGCTCGGAGACAGGTCTTGACTGATCGACCGAGATGCTTTGAATGGGCAGACCTGCAGCCTTCCACTCGGGAACCCCTTTTGCGTCACGATACACATTTTTGTAACCAAGCTGCACCGCTACACGAGCGGCTGAGTCACTGCGGACTCAGGTGAGGCCTGCTCAGTAGAATACGATGAAGCGATTCTTATCAGGACCGAGGGCCGCAGCGAGGTCTCCTTTTTTCCACCACCTTGACCACCGGGTGGGTTCCACAGGGAAATTCACCGCGCCCGTGATATGTCCCATCGCGAATTCCCACTCTTGGCGGGTATCTATGAGCAAAATGCTCCGGGAATCCTTTTCATATAGTTGTTTGAGTTCATCGGTGTCTATGAGCCGGTAGCCGCCATCCCTGGCCTCCGCCACTACGTCGCCCCACGTGGGTTCCCGCGGCGTCACCGCTCTATTCGTGAACCAGAGGACTCCCACAGTAATCGCTATCGCCAGGAGCGGGAGCCAAAGTTTTTTCCAGTTCATCTCGAATGCCATGTCAGCCTCCAGTTTAGAAATCTGAGCATGGTAAAAACCTATATCTTGCCGTCTCTCTTGAGCTTCGTAATGATGAACATCGCCCCTGATTCCGACAAACCCAATTCTCTCGAAAGATCTTCCGGGGTAGTGGAACCGCGGCGCTTGATTACGCTCACGGCCTCATTTTCAAGTTCTTCCAGCCAGTCTTCGAATAGAATGAGGATTTCGGGGTCTGTCACCGAACGTAGTTGCTCGGACTGACTGATTTTTTCCACCAAACTCTGGCACATCGCTGTTGGATCGACACCTTCGTCCATGCATGTGGCCAGTCATAAGTGGACGAGGCCGGTAATTTTGTCCTGGCCCTCATTTCCGATCAGCTTAGTGAGGAAATCGCGAAGGGCTTCCTCACCCAAAACGGAAAAGAGTCTTTTCGCGGCATCAGCCATTTCCACTGACGCTTCAAGCGGATCCATTGATTCGACAATTTCTCGAATTTTTCCTTTGCTCATGTGATTCTTCTCCAGAGGCTAAAAGGTATCTCTCTGCGACAGCAAATCCGTTGCCAGGTGCGCCAATTGCCGAACTATGCCGAGGATTCTCTTGTCGGCGATCTCGTAGTGCACGAAGAGCCCCTTGCGCTCCACTTTCACGAGGAGGCAGCGCCTCAATTCCTTCAGGTGATGGGATACAAGTGGCTGAGAGAGCTTCATCTCCTCCACTATGGCGGAGACAGTCTTCCTGCCGTTGCACAGCGACAACAGGATTCGCAGACGGTTCTCGTCCGAAAGGCTTTTGCAGACGAACGCGGCCACACCGAGGTCTCCATCCAGATTCACGGCCCTATCTTGTTTCGCGTTAGACAAGGTATCCTCACGTGGATTTCTCAATCTGGTTAACGTATCAATGCATCAGTGAACACTTATATATTGATACATCATCGGCCCTACTGTCAAGAAAAAATTATTGCCTCTCGTAAACATTAAGTTACCCGAGGGCACAGCGCCGCCCCTGTCATTTACAATTGCGAGGAGCGAAGCGACGAAGCAATCCCCCTTTTCCCGTGCTCGAGATGGCTTCGCTTCGAATGACAAATTCGGAGAGAGCCTGTTCCCATGCGAAATTGATTGCATACTGCCCCTCAACAGGCGGCTATCCATCACTGAGTCTTAATTGAGAGGTGTTCCCCTGTTTCTCGCCTGAACAATCACGTGAGCACTAAAGGGACGGAAGGGAGTCAATCGTTTGAAGCGGAGTTGCAGCACTGATCGGAAGGGCTATATTGCAGGGGGCGCTTTGGCGAAGCAATCTCGGTCCGCTATTTGGTCAGAGTTCCTTTCGGTTATCAAGCGCGCGGGAGAGTGTGAGAGGGTCTGCGTACTCCAGGGAACCGCCCACGGGAATGCCGTACGCAATGCGGGAGACAATTGTACCTGAACCTTTGAGCCGATCACGAATATAGCCGGCTGTGGATTCTCCCTCGACAGTCG
>JBKQMK010000452.1:0-15906 GCA_052146735.1 Desulfomonilaceae bacterium
AGTTGTCAACCGCTATCTGGAAGGGGAGAGAGCGTTTAACGTCGGACGGGGTCACGGTGAACTCGGACCCGATCTCTCCTTCTTTGATCAGGATATGGCCTTTCACACCGTAAAAGAGTCCGATCACACCCCCCAGTAGTACCACAATTATTGCCAAGTGAATGAAGGGGAAGCCCAACAAATAGATTCTATGTTTGAGCCACTCCAGGGTCAGGGTGCTTTTCTCACCAGCAACCTTCGTCGGGACTCCAAGGGTATCCCTCATGGCTGCAATGACAACGGCTTTGACTTCTTCGGGCTGCCTGGGATCGGAAACGGTGAAACTGAAGGACGTTTTCCGGGACGTTCCTTTCCATTCTGACGGGATAGCGGACAATCTTCTCAGTAGGCATCCGAGGAGATTGAGCGAGAGAAAGATCAAGAGGAGAATGAACCACCAGCTCCTGTAAACATTGTGAAGATCCAGAATCACTGCGAGCCGGTAATAGAAAGACGGTCCCGCGGCGCTGAGCTGCTCCGGAGTTCCCTGCGGGATCACCGTACCGATGATCGAGGTTGTCGCGAGTAGGAACAGAAGCGCAATAGTGGTTTTCACCGAAGTGAAAAACGACTTGATCTCAGCGAAAATGGAATCCCGTTGGGAGGAATCGGATCCCCCGGATTTGGACCCGGCCATCGATTATTGTCTCCTGAGCCGCCGAAATTTGGAGGCTCAATTGTTGAGCGCTAAGCACTAATACAGTGCCATGACCTGCCACGGGCTAAGATGCCTTGTGGCCAGGCATGCAGTGCAACGGGCAACGTTATACGATTTTGATCGGGAATTCAACGTATCGGCATGAATGACGGCAATGTTGAGTTTCGAGCAACCTTATGCCTATTCGCTATAAATAACATGACGTGGCCGACAGTTGTCATTGCGAGGGCGCCACGCCCGAAGCAATCTCTCACCATTGAGATTGCTTCGTCGTTTCACTCCTCGCAATGACAGCTCATATCAAGCATGTTACGAAAATAATAGCGAACTGGTATTAGTGCGTCGCGGCGTTAACCTCGGAATAGTCGCTGATGAAGTTGTCTACATATGCACCCACCGACTCCCGTATCTTTGCAGGCAAGAGCTCTGTGTTGACAAATCCTATTGACCCGAGTTCCCATGTGGCAGAGCTGGTCAGAATGGATGGTTGCCGTGGGAGGCTGACGTCCTGTTTTAGCTGCACGTCCACAGAAAAGAAGTAGCTTTCCATGTGCTTGATAGTGTTTACGCTGACATAAAGCCAAGGCCGGCCGGGTGTCTGGCGCCACTCAGAGTGAGGCAGCACTCGTATCCCGCCCTGTGCAAGCTTTAGCTCCACTTCCGTTTGAAGCTCCGTAACCCTGAGTCCATCCGCCTCCGCATCGGGTTTGACAGTCTCGACCACCACCACGACACCGCTGAGACCGTTCAGGGTCTCTCTCGTGTACTCAGTAAGGTTCATAATAGCTCCTGAAGGATGGGGTTTGAGCGGGCACCCAACGTTCCGGGGGAGGAAAAGCAAAACCCGGGCATTGGCCCGGGCGTGCTGCGATCCTCGTGCTTGTCAGTAAGTATCAGCAGTGGGAGGCATGAGTGTACTCTCCAAAAACTTCTCGAAGCACATTACAGATCTCACCAAGGGTAACTCTCTTTTTCACCGCGGCCAGGATGGACGGCATAAGATTGTCGGTCCCTTCGGCAACGGTCTTGAGTTCCACCAGAGCCGCAGCCACTGCCGAGGAATCCCTTTCGGATCGCAGCTTTCGCAAGCGGCCGATTTGCGTTTCTCTCACCGCTGGGTCGACCCTGAGCAAACCGGTCGGGAGGGTCTCTACGGTCTGAAAGCGATTCACCCCCACAATTACCTGGTCGCCGGACTCAAACGCCTTCTGGAATCGGTACGCGGAATCCTGGATTTCGCCCTCGACAAAACCGCATTCCACAGCCCTTACGGCCCCTCCCATCTCATCAATTCTCCTGATGTAGTCCACAGCCTGACGCTCGATTTGGTCAGTGAGGGCCTCGATGTAGTAAGAGCCGGCCAATGGATCGACCGTTTCTGCAGCTCCTGTCTCGTACCCTATGATCTGTTGTGTGCGCAGTGCGATCTGCACGGATTCCTGACTAGGAAGGGCAAGCGCTTCATCCCTGGAATTCGTGTGCAAAGACTGTGTGCCACCGAGAACTGCCGAGAGCGCCTGAAACGCGACCCGAACAACATTGTTTTCGAGCTGCTGCGCTGTCAGAGTGCATCCAGCGGTCTGCGTATGAAACCTCAGCATGGTCGCCCTAGGATTTGTAGCGTGGAAACGCTCTTTCATAATTCTCGCCCACAATCGGCGAGCGGCCCTGAATTTGGCCACTTCTTCAAGAAAGTCTTGATGGGCATTAAAGAAAAAGCTCAGTCTTTCCCCAAAGGAGTTCACGTCCAGTCCAGCGTCTATTGCCGCCTGCACGTAGGCTATTCCATTAGCCAACGTGAAGGCGACTTCTTGAACCGCGGTCGAGCCGGCCTCGCGAATATGATATCCGCTGATGCTTATGGTATTCCACTGAGGCACACGCTCATTGCAGAAAGCGAAAATGTCGGTGATGATCCTCATAGAGGGGAGAGGCGGGAAAATATAAGTGCCGCGAGCAGGGTATTCCTTCAAGATGTCATTCTGAATAGTACCTCTGACCTTGGAAACGTCAGCGCCTTGTTCTTCGGCCGCAGTGATATACATGGCAAGCAGAACCGCAGCGGGCGAATTAATAGTCATGGAGGTGCTCACGGATGAGAGATCAATGCCGTCGAAAAGAAGTTTCAGGTCCTCCACACTGTCGATGGCCACGCCCACTTTGCCAACCTCACCGGCGGAAAGCTCCGCATCGGAGTCGTAACCGATCTGAGTAGGGAGGTCAAACGCTACAGACAGGCCCGTCTGTCCCTGCTCAATAAGGTATTTGAACCGCTTGTTCGTCTCTGCTGCGCTGCCAAATCCCGCATACTGGCGCATAGTCCAAAAGCGGCCGCGATACATGTTCGGCTGCACACCTCGGGTAAATGGATACTGACCGGGTATGCCAAGGTCTTTTTCGAGATCAAAGCCTTCCACATCCCAAGGCCAGTAGACCCTCTTGATGCGCAGTTCCGAGACCGTAGAAAATTGCGCCCTGCGTTCCGGTCGCTTGGCGATCTTTTTCTCGATTTCCTCGTCCCACACTATTACTTTATCTTTGAAGTTCTCCGGCACAGCTCACCTCCAAGAATCATGAAGCGTAACTCGGGCATCGAAGTGACCGGGATTGACCGGACTAGAACCCGGACGGCCGGGAAGCGGTCGTTCACGGCTTCCCAGCTACGGGCCGGTTCCGAAATAGAATTGACTTTTAAGAGAAGTGATAACTGACTGTTGGTCTTATCGCCGGGGTACTGGCATCGAAGCACGGCCACACCCAACAAGCTGAAGAACCACACGCCACTGTAAGAAGAGCAACGGAATTGGCTCCTGCCCGACCACGGGACGTGTCATCCCTTAAGGCTTTTTGCCTCGATCGGGAAGCACTTCGAGTCTGATCGTCACTCTATGACGACAAGCACGTCGCCTACTTGGTAAGATTCACCTGCCTTGGCCTTGATCTCCTTCACCGTTCCGCCCGAGACGGCCACCACGGGCAATTCCATTTTCATGGCCTCGATTATAACAAGCTCATCGTCTTCCCCGACCTTCTGGCCCACTTCGGCCTTTACAGCGATCACCTTACCGTTCATGGGCATGGTAACATCTGCCATCTTCCATAACCTCCTCAGAATTGGTATTCATTTGTTAAAAAAAACGAGCCGGCCGGCCTTGTTGAGAAACAAAGCAGCCGTCCACACGGCCGGTCGCACCGTCTGCCAGCCGATGGTCGTCAGTTCAAGGCGTCAGGAATAAGGGTCAGCCGGAAGGCCGTCTGAGATCGGGGCGAACGCGTGCAGCCAAATTACTACTCTTCACCATGTGGTGACATCAGCCCCACAAAACGGGGGTCAGGCTTGACGACTCAGCTTATCTAAGCCATGAGCCCCCATTCGGCGCCTGCCACGAAAACCGAGGCCCGGCTCTCTACGCCGGCCTTCTAATGAGATTCTTCCGCGGGCTGAACTAACTCCATCAGGATTCCGTGGGTAGCCTTGGGATGCATGAAGGCAACACTCATCCCATGGGCGCCTAGTCGAGGCGTTTCATCGATGAGTCTTATTCCCTTTTCCTTAAGCTCTGCAACAGCCTGGTAAATATCGTCCACCTCGAAGGCTATATGATGAATGCCTTCGCCGTTCTTGTCCAAAAAGTTCTTAATAGCGGATGCCCCGGATGCGTCTTGGAGGAGTTCGACAGAGCTGTCACCCACGGGGACAAAGCCGATTTTCATCCCTTGGTAATCTTCCCTGTGGGCCACCTCCAGGGGTAGGCCCTTGGTGAAGAAGTTTATCGCAGCTTCAAGGTCATTCACAGCGATCCCAAGGTGGGCAATTCGCTTGATCTTCATTAGTGCCCTCTATTCGAGCATGTTCGTACGGCTTCAAGAATCTGTCGTCGGGGTTGCAGCCGTGGGCTTGGTCTCCGAGGAAGATTCCTTCTTCTCCACAGGCTTTTCCGCAGGTTTCCTATATGAGCAACTGTCTTTACGACCGTAGTCCGTCACATACCATCCCGTCCCCTTGAGGACAAACGTGGACTGCGATATCAAACGGCAGGTCTTGCCGCCGCAATCACTGCACTTCTCCATAGGAGGATCCGAAAACTTTTGCCATTCTTCAAATTCTTTACCACAGCTTTGGCACCGATATTCATAAATCGGCATCTACACCACCTCCATTGATAGCGTTTATGGTTCTATCTTTAGTGCGCCGCGCCACTGGTTTTCGTACAAGCGCAAGATGTAATCAGTGTTCGTGACTCCGGCAAGAATCTCCTGAGTGATCCCGTGCACGAACTTTTCTTCCCTGTCGCGATCTTCGACCGGTGCGAAGAAATCTACATGATATTTCCTGAAACGAATAATGTGGGTCAATTCGTGGGTCAGTATAAAGAGCCCCAACGTCCAGAGGTCATGCATGGTCGATCTCAAGAGCGCCAAAAGGATATTGGGGTCCTGGAGCACCACTCCGTACGTTTCTCTCTCTCCAGGCCGGGCGGCCTTGGATTGACCGACTTTTGTCTTGTAACGTACCACGTGAGCAAAAACGTCCTGCTCGTGGAGTGCCTTGCCCACGTGCTTCTGGGTGAAAATGGTATATGGATTCTCTCTCCACTCATCCGTGGCAAGATCAAAATACGCGTGCGTCAGTCCCTCGGCCAGCACGGCCGCTCTCCTGATGGTTGTAAGATCAGACGCTGTAAAAAGCCCCGTTGAGACCATGAGGACCCGTCTTACTTGTTCTTATGGCGTTGCCTTGCTCGAAGCTTCTTGTGTTTATGCTTCCGCATTTTTTTGCGGCGTTTCTTTATTATGCTCCCCATTCACACCTCTCCGGCATTCATGAAGTAAACACAGTTATCATGCCCAAAGGTTCGTGTCAAATATTCTGAGGAGCTTTGATAAGAACAATCTGATTCTCCGGCTGCCGACCGTCCACATTTTCCGCAGAAGCCTTGGATCGCATGTCTACCAATCATCGGCCTCACGGGCTTGCCTCCATTTCAAGGAGTTCACACTAATCATCTCGGGTCCCGCTACGTTTGTGCCGGAGGGGCCATGCCTTATTCTCAATAACTGCTTTGTCTCGCGGACTCCTCGACTATCAGATGGACCTCTAATATCGGTCTGCTCCACCGGAGATTTCCTACGTATTCATGTAATTCATCTTTCGGCGCTGTCAAGTGGCAATCTCCCGTGCTTACTGAAACGCTCGGCATTGGGAGACTTCAGTTTCCGAAGAGCCTACTTTGGGGCCAAGCGGCAGTCACCGGCATCGTGGAATATCGATTATGGGGGAGAATCAGAGTTATTTTCTTGACAGACACAGTAAAGTTAAATATAGACTATAAGTGAGATTGTTCACAGATAAATCGTCTTTTTCGAGGAACTGCCATGCGCATTACTACTACGAGCAGATACGGAGTTCGGGCTCTTTTTGATGTAGCTTACCACGGTGGTGGTCAACCCACCCAGATCAAAGATATCTCGCGCCGACAGAAGATATCACAGAGATATCTCGAACAAATCTTTAACAAACTGCTCAAGGCTGGCCTGCTCAAGAGCAGACGAGGTCCTCGAGGCGGTTATATGCTTTCCCGCGACGCTTCTGAGATCTCCGTCGGAGATATCATAACTGCCGCGCAAGGTCCCATTGTCCCGGTCCGATGCCTGGAAGAGCAAGCGTCGAGCAAGAAAGGATGCGAACTGTTGTCTGCCTGCATAACCCGGCAAGTGTGGAAAGAGACACAAAGGCTGCTGGTAGATTACTACGCGTCGGTTTCGATTGCGGATCTTTGCGGCCAGGCACGCAAGCAGGGTGTCTCAAGGGACCTCGACCATAAGTATATGTATTTCATCTAGCGGCCTCTCTTTGGAAAGTCGTTTATGCAGCATCGACATTGGTTCTTGTCATGCATCGGGAATACTCCGCTCGTCCAACTGAGATCTCCCGAGGCCCGTCGTGGGGCGCAGGTCTGGTGTAAGCTGGAGTTCATGAATCCAGGGGGATCGTCCAAGGATCGCATGTGCCTAGCCATCGTGGAATCCTTGGAGTCCCGAGGTTTGCTCCGGCACGGAGACGCGCTGCTTGAAGCTTCGGGTGGCAATACCGCGATTAGTCTGGCCATGATAGCTGCAGCCAAAGGCTATGCCTTGACCCTTGTCATGCCGGACACCGTTCCGCCTGAAAGGAAGCGCCTCTTGGCTGCGTACGGAGCCAAGATCGTATTCACTCCTCCCTCCAACGGAATGAAAGGATCGCTTGGTAGGGCTATAGAGATATTCGAATCGACGAAACGGACGGTGATGATCAATCAATTTGAGAATCCCGTGAATCCTGATGTGCACCGAAGATCTACCGGCGCGGAAATTCTGAAGGATTTGGGAACAGTGCCTGACGTGTTTGTAGCAGGGGTGGGGACGGGGGGAACCATCACGGGAGTGGGGGAGCTCTTCAAGAACAAGAACCCCCGCGCCAGGATCATCGCTGTCGAGCCTGCGGATTCAGCCATACTTTCCGGGGGCAACCCGGGGCCCCACCGAATTCCCGGAATCGGAGCAGGCTTCATCCCCAAGATACTCAACACGAATATTATTGACCATGTCGCAGTTGTGGAGTATCAGGAGGCGGTTGAGACCGCGAAATTCATGGCGGAACAAGAAGGGATTTACGCAGGTCTTTCTTCGGGTGCCGCTGTCCACGTAGCCCTTCGTGAAGCACAGCGGCTGAGTTCCGACCAAATAGTGGTTACGGTGCTTTGCGACTCGGGTGAGCGATACGTGTGCTCGGCCCCCTAGGAACAAGCAGTCATTCTTTATGGATCTCCCGGAAAGTTTTGTAGTAGACTGAGATCGGAGTCCAGAGCGATTTTCCGAGGTAGCTCGTCTGCCGTTCGGCAAAAAGGAAATACAATCCACGCTCGATCCGGAGCTGTTGCGTGCGCCTTTCGCAAAGGGGCTGCCGGCGAGTTTTTTGCTGGGATGTTTTTCGTGGTTAGTGCATGGAAATTCTAAGAACAATATGCCTCGTCTTCTTGCTTGGAGTCTTGCTCCCTGCCGGCAGTGGTTTGTCTCAAGAGCAGGGGTCGGATACCAAACCCGGTGTCCTCACAGTTCAAGAGGGTGCTTTTGGAGTCGCCTGCAATCAATATGATGCCCCAACCGCAACAGTTGTGCTTACCGGTCCTACGGCCCTGCGTACCCAAACCGGCTGGAGGACCGCTCAAATTGATGGCAGGCTCGCTCAGCGCATAGATGCAGGGTCGAGACGGGAAACCGACGCCCAAAGGCCGTCATCTGAAAAAGAAAGAAAGAGCGAAGCCGAGCGGGTGTGGAGAAGCCCGGAACTGAGTACGCTGGCCATCGGGATGGGAGTGGGGGACGTGGATGGGGACGGGGCTAACGAAATCGTTCTCATCGATCCCAGTACTGTGTACGTATATCGTTTCGCCTCTGAAAAAATGGATCTCCTGGCCGAATATTCCGCACGGCCCCTGGAACTGAAGAGCGTGGACGTAGCCAAACTGAGGAAACAGGGCCCGGCCAGGATCTATGTGACTGCCCAGAACCGGGGCTCGATCAGTTCCTTCGTCCTTGAATACCGAGACCGAAAACTTACGCCCGTTGTTCAGGACTTTCCCTACTACTTGAGATTGATTCACTACCCTACGCAGGGACCGATTCTATTGGGCCAGAAGAAAGGACTCGGCAGAATATATGATGGCCCGGTTTATCGTCTGACCGACAAAGGGGACGACCTTGAGGTTCAGGGGCGTTTTGGGGTGCCCCTGAAAATTCCGGTGTTCGGTTTCACCGTAGGCGATTTCGCTGGAAAACACACCCCGCTGATTGCAGTTTACGATAAGGACGACCATCTCCGTATTTACGAGCCTTCGGGGAAAAGGGTGTTCCTCTCCAAGGACTACTATGGAGGGTCGGATGTTCTTTTGAGAAAGGCCGGCCCTGAAGTGTCCACGGGCAATGACCGGTATGACCTGGAACAGGATACGGCTTACTTTAGACCGCGAATCATGACCCTGGATCGCGGTCCCACTCACGAAATACTCGTCATAGCACACAGTTCCAAGACCATGCGGCTTCTGGGGCGGACCAAGATGTTCGAAGAAGGGCAGGTGCTCGCGTTGGCCTGGAATGGCGATGCGCTGGAAGAAAAATGGACCACGCCGAAGGTCCAAGGAATGATCACTGACTTTGCCATCGACACGCTCCCCGGCCTAGTCGGACAGAGACTGATAACTTTAGAGAGGAAGAAGACGGACTGGCTGGCCTTCCTCAAGTCTCAGTGTCAGGTAAGGGTCTACGACCTGAACTCTCTCATCACCGAGGGGCAGGGCGGCAGGTCCGGTACGGAGCGCTAATCCTACCGCCGGTCCTCCCTTGACATCACGTTTTGTTTCTTCTGGGATCGGAAAAGAGCAAGTCTGTCCCGCCAATACGGATACAGTCTCCGTGAGTGAGGCAAGTCTTGGAGATCGTACGTCGATTGACTTGAGCCGTGGCCTCTTGTCCCAAGGTCCTCAATTCGAAGCTGAGACCGATTCTCTGGACCATCACTCCTGACTGCCCAAGTTCAAGGTCAGACGGGAGCACGATGTCGCATGCCGCATCGGACCCAATAGGACAAGGTTTCGAGTCCAAAACCAAACGTGTTCCCGCACGAGGTCCTGAGGTAACCAGGAGCACCCCCCTGCATGACGCGTCTTCCATGAGACCGATCAGAAAGCCGGTCATTCCTCCAAGGATAATGAATCCCACCATCCTGCTGAGCCACGGGGATTTGTCCGCACCAGTGATGAGGACCTGAATCGGATCGAACAACGTTCCTGCCATGAGGCCGCCCAAGAGGCCACCCATTATTGCATATGAAAGCATGCCGCGTTTACCAGTCACAAGGCTCGTCCCCAAGCCGATGATGGTCCCGACAAGACCCCAGGCCAAGGCCCTGCCCGACAGAGTCGCAACGAAACTAGCGGTGTGGGGCATCGCGGCGCCGGCCTGTGGGGCTGGGCTAAACCAATTGAACACGACCTGGGATGGAACGAGCACAAGAAAAGCGCCGGCAAAAACCACGCCGAAACCGCCGGCCGCCAGCGCGATCACTCCCGAAAATTGACGACAAATAGATTTGTTAGCGGCAACAAGAGATGCGGACACCATGCCCGCCACCACTGGAAAAAGAAATGCGTTTGCAAGGCCGACGCGCGCGCTCGATCCTCCTTCCTGGAAAAAAGGCTCGAGCAGCGCCCACCCCAGAAAAGCGCTGATTGCTCCAGCCGCTGAGTACAGAGAAGTGCTTGAAGACATGGCGCGCCACGTTTTCAGACCACCAAATTGAGCCATCGTCAGGACGCTAATCCTATACCGGCAAAGTGTCAACTTCGCTCCTGTATAAGTTGTAGCGGTATTATTATGTGACAAACCTCGTAGTTGGCAATCACCCGGCGGAGGCGTCCGGCTAAATTATCCTTGACACGGTCGCGGAGGTCGATGAATAATCACGGCAAGTAGCGACAGGACGTTAAAAAATAATTTCGGAATACCGCTGGGTTATGCAATGCCGTCCATCTATGACATTTATGAAAGAAAGAACTACCGCAACAGAATATCATTGGCCCGGTCTGTGAGTTTTGAGGTGGAAGTCCGTGAGACAAACCTTCACATCCAGGCTCATAGCGATCTGAATGCAAAGGCCAAGGACTCGGTGTTCCGTTACAGGTACCAGATTGAGGAGTATCTGCGGCAGCATCCCGCATTTCGCGAGACGCCCGCACCTATTCAGATTTACGCTTCAGCTCCTGAAATAGTGCGTTACACCGATCTGTCAAGCCGAAAGACCGGGATTGCACCAATGTCCTGCATGAGTGGGGCAATCGCGGACTTTGTGGGCCGGGACCTGACCGAGGATTCCGCCAATCTTGTGGTTGCCAGCGGAGGCGATGCGTTTGTCAGGAGTTCGGTTCCTTTGGATGTCTATCTGTATGCTGAAGGCTCGCCCATGCACGAAAAGCTGGTTCTCTCTCTGCCCACATTCAAGAGATGCTTCGGCATTTCCACCTTCGTGCCGGGCAAGGGGATCCATTCGGTCACGGTGATCTCAAGGTCCGCGTGCTGGGCATGCGCATTTGCAACAGACCTCGGAACTCGAATTGCAGAAGGAGAGAGGCTGTCTGCGGTGCTGGACATGGCTGAGAATTATACTGACGTCGGTGGTGTTGTTGTAATTGCAGGCAGTACTATTGTTGTAGGTGGTGACATGGTATTGAGATCGGCCAATGGGAGCTCTTCCGGTTTTGCAGATAGAGAATAGTATGAAAATAGGCGTGTTATCTGATACGCACCTACGATCTCCCAATTCTGCCTTGGAATACATCCTTGAGGAATTGCTCGCGGACACGGAAATGGTTCTCCACGCAGGAGACATCGTCGGTCGCAAGGTGCTGGACCGGCTTGAGATGAACGAGGTGATGGCCGTCTGCGGCAACATGGATGACTATGAGGTTGCACAAGCCATTCCCCAGGTCAGAGTTATTACTGCGGCAGGAACGCGAGTAGTGCTTATTCACGGATGGGGATCGAGGGACGGGCTGGAGCAAAGGATATTGGGGCAATTTCAGACAGACCGGCCGGATCTGATAATCTACGGGCACTCTCACGTTCCTTTCTGGGGAAAGGTGGACGGTGTCCACATGTTTAACCCGGGCTCGGCAAGCCAGAGCCGGGACAAGAGAGGCGGAACCGTCGGTCTGATTGAAATCGTGGAGGGAAGTATTGTAGGAACAATCCTGTCAGTCGATAGGGATAAAGCGTTCCATTGAATACGTGACCGCGAAAAATCTTTTTTTGTCGCTCGGAAGCGCAGGGATGGCGAAGTGTACATACTACGGTATGAAAGCTGATTTTTAGGGATATGCCTCAGAAGAGGCGAGGCTCGGGGAGAAATGCAGTGCGATCGATTTGAAGTTCGATTGAGTAAGACAAAGAGAAAATGGAAAGAATCTGGGCTCCCTGGAGAATAGACTACGTCGTTGGAGGAGAGAAGGAACCGGGCTGCATATTTTGCACCAAGCCCGCTTCCGATCAGGATGACGTTAATTTGATCGTTCATCGGGGCCGAGGGGCTTTCACGATGATGAACAAGTTTCCCTACACCAACGGCCATGTCCTCATTTCACCGTACAAGCACGTCGAAGACATTTGCTTGCTGGATCCGGAAGAGAACAGCCTGATCGTCCAGGAATTGTGTCGAGCGGTCCAAGTTGTCAGGAAGGTCATGCGGCCGGAGGGCTTCAATATTGGAATCAATCTCGGAGTTGTTGCCGGTGCCGGTATTGAGGACCATTTACATTATCACGTGGTTCCGCGCTGGAGTGGTGACACAAATATAATGCCCGTGTTGGCCGACATCAGGGTAATTCCGGAACATCTCAGCAGTACCTGCTTGAAGCTCAGAGAGGGTTTCGGAAGCCTGTTTCCCGAACAGTCGTGAGAGGTGCGCAAATGAGGCTGATAAAGAGGCTCATAGAACTGGCCTTTGTCATACTGATTATCTCGTTGTTCATGAAAAACAAGGACGTTGAACTGCAGATCACCTATTTCGGCTTGTCTGCTCCTGTCAAGGTGGCTTTTTGGGAATTGGTGACGATATGTGTCTCAGTGGGCATAATAATTGCGGCGGTGGGTGACTTTATGACCCAGTTGAAATGGCTGCGCGAGAGGCGCAGAATGATCAAGACCGACCTGGACCACCAGGCCGAGGTAGATCGCCTGAATGCCCAAATACAGGGCTTGGAATCAGACAACAAGCGCCTCAAAGGAGAATTGGAACAGAAGTCTAAGGAGCTTTCGGCCCTTCAGAAGCAGGATACGGCCCTGACCAGCCTGGCCGAGGAGCCCATTGGGGGGTCGGCGCCTGACGCCTAGAAACAGCGTATGGAAATCATTCGCGTTCGCGAGAAGATCTATCAAAACTTCAGCTCTCCGTCAGTTGCCCTGGGAAACTTCGATGGCGTACATCTGGGACACCAGGAGATTCTCAGGCGGACAGTGGAAACTGCGCACCGGAAGGGCCGGGAGGCAGTCGTATACACTTTTGACCCACACCCGCGCCTGGTGCTGAACACAGTGCCGGAGGTTCCCAGAATAACTACTCCGCGCGAAAGGGCTGACATTCTAGAACACCTGGGAATCGACGTCCTTATTCTTGCTGAGTTTACTAAAGAATTTGCCGCTCAATCGGCAGAAGATTTCGTGCTGAACGTTCTTGTAGAGGAATTAGGAACTCGGAATTTGTTTATTGGTGAGAACTATCGCTTTGGCAAAGGGCGGGCCGGAACTGCCCACACTCTTAAGAAGATGGCGCCTGAACTCGGGTTTGCAGTTCATGTTGTGCCTCCGGTAAAGATAGAAGGGGACGTAGTATCGTCGAGTCGCATTCGAGATCACTTGATGCGGGGGGAGATTCGCGAGGCCAACGTGCTTTTGGGACGGGAATTCACCATAGAAGGGCGGGTAATTCACGGACACCATCGCGGTAAAGCTCTGGGGTTTCCGACTGCAAACATAAGACCGGAAGTGAAGCTTCATCCTCCCGAGGGAGTCTATGCTGTTTACTGCCGGGTCGACGAAAGCATGCGCCTGGGCGTCATGAATATAGGATACAATCCTACTTTCAGGGATCGCCGTGTATCTTACGAGGTTCACATTCTGGATTTTGATCGGGACCTTTACGGTCAAACTATTCGAGTCTACCTGGCCGACCGGTTGAGGTCGGAAATGACCTTCGAGAACGTGGAAGCCTTAAAGGTCCAGATCGGTCAAGACATAGCTCGCGGTCGAGAAATGCTGACCAGCCGGCCAAACATGCCGTAGAGCTAGTGGCCGAACTTTAGAACCATTGTCTCCGCGCAGAACACCTCCAGTTACGACCGGACGCATTGGCAATTCCGGTCCAATGACGTCAGGCAAGTCTGGGTCTGTCACATGACCTCGTTACCTAAAGCGACAGAGGTTTTTCGCCTTCCCGATGATCTGAGAGAGCAGGTCGCGGAGCTTGCCGACCAGCTCGGAGAATCTCCACGGGATATTGTGATCGCCGCGGTGGAACACTTCACCCGTATCCCTGAAGAGCGCCGCAAAGCGGTTCTCAAGGCCACATCACTACGGCGCCGCTCTTAACATCGAATTGTTTTTCGGAATGTCCTGGATAACGGGAGATCATACCATTCAGAAGCCTGTTCAGGACTTCACAGTCCCATGCCCTCGAATTAAGGCTCCATCTGCCACGGCGGTTTACGGTGTCAGGACCGTTATGGTAAGCCTCTGGACACCTGGTGCCCTAATTATTGTGGTACCCTGTGTTCCCGTTGGCCACCGTATCCTACGGCGATGTGGAGACGGTCACGGTCTGAGTGGGGATAGACACTCACTGTGCGGTGACGGTGATCGTAAGCGTCTGAACTCCCGGTCCCGTGATTACTATCGTGCCGGTCGCCGGGAAAGTAATAACCGTAGGCGAGGACGCACCAGGAGTCCCAATACGGGTCTCTGTTACAACCGACGGAGTGCCGTCTCGGGCAACACCGCCCGGGATCGAATAAGCACCTGGCGTGGCGTCCGGTTTAACAACGACAATACTGAGTGTCCCGTTGTTAGGGGTCAGTGTTACTGGTACCGTCGCGGTGGTAATCACCCCGTCCGGGTCGAAAATGGCCACCGAATAGCTAGTCCCTAGTGCCTGAGAGGCGACGGTGTGGTCCCAAGTCAGGGTGGTCAGCGGCGTAAGTTCTGGTTCAATGAAAGTAGTCCCGAGTCCCGGGTTCGTCTTGTTCACTAGTTCAAATATGAACTTAGGTTGCCTGCCACCACCGGTGCCGGTGTTCGCTGCGAATGTCTGAGCCACCAAGGCAGTAGCGTTTTGATAGTTGTTCCTTCTCACGGTCTGGGTCAACCAGCGCCGGAGGTTTCTCGGGCTGCGAAATAGAGGCTCGGGCGCAGTAAACGGGTTCTCGCCCTTGAGAAGGTTATCCAATTGGAATCCTACGTTGACGAATCCTCCGATGCTCTGCCAGGTTCTGTTTACCCGGTCCCGCCCCACGTCATATCGCAGGGTGAGCATCCCGTCCCGTGACTTGAGTTCCGCGCCGGCATTCCAACCGTACACACTGTTCCCAAGGTCAAACTTATACGCAGTGGCGCTCAGACGGAGGTCAGGTCCGCGGTTCCAAAGCTCATGTGAGTATCCTGCCTGAAGATCGAAGTTCGCCGGGCCGAACCTGAATGCGTTCCGAATCACGTTGCTGTTGAAGAGTTGACCATACCAGTTGAAATTCACATCAACAGCGTCACTCCCGACGAGCGCGGCCATTTCCAGCCCGACACTCCCTGATGAGTACCAAGTGCCGCCCAGGCGGGAGGTATCGTAGAAGCCGTTCACGCCAAGGAGAGTATCGCGGCTCAAGAACGTTCGGTATCCGCCGCCGAACGACATATCCACCCTGTTATTGAAACGGCTCTTCGTTGTTGTTGTCGTTCCGCTTTGAAAGATGGATGTCAGAGTGTTCCAGAAATCCTGGAATTCCGTGTGAGCCTCTCCGAATATCATGGAATCGGGGCTCGAACTGAAGGGCAACAGATAGTCCGCAGTGAAACGTCCTGAGCTGACCCTGTTGTTACCAAAGTCGTACAAATAACCGAACTGAAGATTGGGAATTAAAGGCAGGATGCCTTGTAGCATCCCTTAGGAGAGATAAAGTGGACCCGATCCTCCGGCGCCCGGTGCGGAACTTCCAGGCAAGCCAAGAGGATTCGATGGACCAAGATTGAGACCCCCGCTCGATAGTCCTCTGAGCGTTGAGGGAGCACTGTACGGGGATGTCTGAAGACCCTGTGCACCTGCTGTAGAAATCAGAAGAAAGAGCAGTAGCGCGGGCACGACCCAAGAGAGGACACCACAACGACAACTGTGGGAGCCCATGACCATACCTCATTATGTACAGCATGCCCCTGAGATGGCTGGGAGACTCTCCTCCGCCGGAACAGGATGCGGGAAACAGCCTTCTCAAGAGCGAATCACAAAAATATGAAAAACAGTAGCCTATCAATGCACGCGGAACGGGATTTAGTCAAGGATATTCAGCGCTGGACGGCAAACTTTCAGTTACCAGGGGAAATCATGGGTCCATGCGTCATCGCGAGGCGTGAAATCCCGC
>JBKQMK010000453.1:0-4694 GCA_052146735.1 Desulfomonilaceae bacterium
CTATTCTGAATGAGACCTGAGCGCGTACCCGCCAAACATCTATCTTGTCGTTTGTCATTCGGACGTCTTGCTCCACCACCCCGATGCGGGTAATGCCGCGAAGCGTTTTCTGGGCTTCCGCTATTACCTGCTTCATGGCATCTTCCCACCCTAATTGAGATTCCCCAACCAGTTCGATGATCTTTACTACCGACATACGATGTGTCCTCCTTTCACTGAATTGTGCGGCGGTCCCGCCGATTCTGAAGCGTTTGCCCCGGATGGGATCGCTGCATGGTATCCCTGACACCGAAAGAGCCAGCGAATGGTTTCTCAAGGGGCAGGAGGGCGGCAAAACCGTCGTCACGTTGCTGAAAAGGCCTGATAATTCCCGTTTGTGAGCGTACCTTACCGCATGCCCCCCGGTCAAGCAAAATGTCCATGTAGCCCTCACCCTGAAACAGACTGATCGTACCGGGTCAAGGAGAAGGCTGAAGCCAAATGAACTTGCCACCTCTCACTGTGATCAGACACTTGAAGAGCCACTCCGCTCGCTGCTTGACCTCTCAGTCCAAGAGTTAGAATTGTCTGAGCATGTGCTAGGGATTTTCGTCCGGAATTGACTCTCTTCCTCTTGGCTTAAAACTCCGATCTGCACGTTCGTGCGCCATATCAAGACAGGCACTGTGGACGCTCATATAAACGATCAGATCCCTATACGCGAACGTTCCTGGTTTCGAATAATCAGCATACCCGTGAACACAAACTCGCGGAGAATCGTTCTCAGTGCGTTACACGCAAAATCTGGTTAATGACCGAGATACGAGTGCCGCCAGTGCTTCCTTGATGCCGGGCGTCCGAATAGGTAGATGATTTCCAACTTCACGCCCAACTGGTCTTTAGGTAACAATGTCTATGAGTTGCATAAATCGGTACCACCGTTAATAATGTTCTCCTCCCCCCTGGACTCTGCTGTCTCTGAAAATAACAATACTCTTGCTCATAGCATTACTCAGGATCAGTGTCCGTGAATGTACCGATGGAAAGGCTTTCATAGCTGTCAAGAGCTGAATTGGCACATCATACCTTCATCGCCAGGTTATTCTCGTCCTCCTGTGTCTTGAAGAACTGGATTAGCCGGTCAAGGTTTTCAGGACTTGGATCTTGGCAATAGCTGTCTATCTCCCGGAATCCCGGCGTCCGTCGGATTAGGTCCGGCTTGATTACGTTGTCGTCATCCATGATGCCTCTCCCCATGGCGACATTCCTCAATCCAGGGGGCGATTTGATCCTGGAGTTCATGCAAAGTCTGCCATTCCGGTGAGTTGATCTTGTTGTTGAATTTGGCTTCAGTGGTTATTTCAAGCCCTCGGTCGTACTGATCTTCGTTGGGAAAGAATATGGCTACCGAGTCGCCTGATTCGCCATCAAGGTAAATAATTAGGTCCGTAAACTGACCCGGCACCATCGAAGACCGGTGAACCTTGTGCTGGTTAAATCCAAGGGAATCCATTATTCGGTCAATTATCCAGACCCGTTCATTATCCGTTCGGATACTCTCTTCGTATGTCATCTGGAATCTCCTGTTTCCGGCAATCATGAAGGATTTCTGGTGGTGGCCACAACCTCATACGCTGCCATATTTTGAAGGTAGATTTCTTGCTGCTTAGGTGAAAAATGTTAAAAACGTGCCTGAGTTCAAGCAGTATTTCGTCGACCGCAATTGGTCTCTCGGTCAGTTTCCACCGAGGATACCTCAGCCGTAGTAAATCCCACAGCATCAATCTGGATTCCCTACTTTCCAACATCAGTGTTTCCCTGTCATTTTTCTGAGCGTTGGTTCCCATCACTTATCCCTCGTCCTGGTCGTTCATGCCGCTGCCTCCACCATCCTCGCCGCGTGCCCGGCTTTGATGACTGCCGTTACGAGAAGCCTATCTATCAGAATGCTCTCCTCCATGCCAGGAAAAGCATCTCGGACATCAACCCAAACCTCTTGACATCAAAGGAGACCGGCACACAGCTCTGGACAAGTGAAAGCCCGGAGTCCTGCCCCTTCGTATTGAAGCCTCCACCCCCCTTTCAGCGATTTTGAGCCAACGGGTTCGGGCTCGCCAAGCACCGGACTGCGGTATGATTCCATGATTTTGGAACAAGATTAGACATGGTTTACGGCTATTTTGGTGAGATGGGCTGCCGCGTGTTGCTGGTTCTATATACGCACGAAGGTGACATGTTCATGTGGCTTTGTCAGCAACTTGACGACAGTTTTGCCTCTATCGGGTCTTGTGTGAGGAGATACGGGTGCCTTTTCGGGGTCAGAGGAACTAACTCGTGACCAGGCACCGGCCCAAAAAAACCGAAATGGCAAGACCGCCGCATAATTCAGGCTACAGGTGAGGGTTATTCTTCTATTCATAATTGGCTAATAACAGTATGGGGGTATCCACATGACTCAACCACCCACTACATCTTGTGGTTAAGGGGATTGCGAGAACCTCCTCGTATTTGGTGACCGGGGACTGGGTCTATGGCCACCGCCTGCTCGACCAATCTGTAGAAAAGTTTGCCTCGCGATCTGGATGTCCTCCGATTGAATCTGAAGGTATATTCATCCAAGTAGTAATCGAGATGTGACATGCGCACAGCACCCTGGTGTGTGCCTATTAACCAGCGTTTCAGGAGTGAAGCCACGCGGTTCACACGTGGTAGAAGGTTGTCACCGATCTCAGCATTCTTACGAATCACCTCATGAACATACCTCTCTGATGCGAGAGGCAGGTAGCCGTTCCACCCGTCAGTGCGCACAACACTTCCAGACTCCACACACTGTTTGACGGCTGGTATAAGGCTACTGGAGGATGCGTCATCCACCCGACGAAGCCGAATTCGTCCGGTCCGCCTGCCGTCCTTTTCGGCAGCTATCAGAACCAAAGCCTTGCCACTAGCTTCTCGACCGTAAGTCCCTTTCTTCACCCCGCCCACGTATATCTCGTCAATCTCTACCGTTCCCGATAGCCGATCCCTGCCAGGGCGAACCATCGCACGTCGAAGCTTGTGCAACCATGTCCACGCGGTTTCGTAGCTTCCCAGACCCAAGACTTTCTTTAGGCCCAGGGCACTGATACCTTGTTTCTGGCTCGTCACATACCACATGGCGCGAAACCACAGCACCAATGGTTTCCTCGCATCTTGAAAGATCGTGCCAGCGGTAACCGAAACCTGAGAACGGCATTGTGCACACAACTGCAACCCTCGGGAGGTATTCCACGCAACATCATGCCCACAATGTGGACAACAAAACCCATGCGGCCAACGCAACGAAGAAAGGTACTGACGACACGCCTCTTCCGAGGAAAACCTTTTTTCAAGCTCGGTAACAGTTTTAGGGTAGTCATCCATCTCGACATACTACCCCTAGTGGTAGGTTGAGTCAATCGGATACCCACATAACAGTTTTTATATTAATAAAGTGCCATATATATTTCATAAATGAGATTATATTATATATTCTACATGCCAACATAAAAAGACTTAATTTCGTGATAGACTTTTGACAAAGTTGATAAATGTAGGTACTCTTCGATCCAAACATTGGTTATTGATTGCACCTACTATGGTTTTACCCGGCTTTGCGTTATTAAAGTGATGGTTGAGGTAAACATTTCGAGCAAAGGCACTATTTTCAGGCTTCGGTTGATACCATTTTTATTGACAAATCGCATTTAATTCGGTAGGCTATCCAAAATTCGTAAAACCATGGAGGGCGAAATCATGCCAAGATATCTGCTTTTGGCGCTTTTTTTGGCAGCCTGTTGTATCGTCTTTATGGCCGGTAATTTATTTGGTGGGGAGTCAGATACATCCCCACAGAAGTTGAAAACTCCTCAAGACAACCTCGCCAGCATTTTGAAAGAAGCCGCCAATAAGAGCTCAACCGACACAAAATTAAGCAGCACCAAGGAAGGTTCGAAGCTGAAGTCGCCCCGCCACAAAACTTCGAAGAAGTTTGCTTCGCACAAGAAGACTACGAAGAAGTCCGCCTATGCCGGAAAACATCACAGAAAACATCAGCATGCGTACAGCAAAAGTAAGCTTCACAAGACTCATAAATATAGAACGAGGACTGCGAAGAAATCTTTGTAGAATCTTTCGTGTCACGGTCTCTCATATGGGAAGATCAGATTGAAGGGAAGAACGGGAAGCTTTGTCCAAAGGATTCCCTTCACGCCTTTTGTTGATTCGTATCCCTGCCCAGATTTCGCCGAAATTTAGGCGACACAACTTCTCCGAAACCATACCTATAGTACGCACTTTCATCTCAAACCTCCGAGGGAAGCGATTATTTCTTCGATTTTAAGGCACCGAAACTATCCCAGAAGGCCTTATCTTTTTCTTGCCAATCCGGTCCGAATTTCGATTCAAAATAGGGCTTCAGCCTGGTAAACCATTCCTTGTCCCCGCGGCTTCCTTCTTCACGAGACGTAAGGATATCCGCCAAAAAGGCAGGGATTTCCCCAATGCTGTCCTTGGGCACATAGACTTGGGCCCCCCCCTTAATGCTTTTAACCATATCTTCGGCACTGATGGCATGGGCCGTCAGCATGATGGCGGGGATTTTCTTCTTGTTGGCGATTTCCAATAGGTCGTACCCTCGTACGCCCATAATGTCAAAAATCGCCACATCATAAACAGTTTTATTAAGAAGCTTTTTT
>JBKQMK010000454.1:0-4548 GCA_052146735.1 Desulfomonilaceae bacterium
ACTTGGTTTGCCTCCGGGAGACCATCAAATCAGCAAATCCCATCTGTGCGGATAACGTGTCGCCCATCTCATCCTCCAAATCGTAAATTTGGCGGATTATAGTACTAATCTCACTACGTTACAACAAACTTGCCTCGCAGAGGTCTCCATGATCAATTCCTTCTGCTCTCGGGAATTGAGAAGCGGCGGCTTTCCCTCGCAGCGATGCCGCTTTGTGATTGTGATCCGGAATTATCTGCGGATAATTACCTGGGGTAATCTCCATTATTATTTTGAACATCATTTGTGGAATGGGAAGATGAGCCAACATTTCAGTCGCCATGTATCGAATGAATCGGAATTCTTGCGGGCGCATCAATCACATAAGCGAGGCCGACAGTGAGGGGGTTTACTTTTACCAGCTTTCCTATCTCTCTGTTGGTGATCTTGCCCCCGCTCCTAAGAAACATCTTCTCAGCCTGAATTCGTGCTTCCTTTTTCATTCGTCGCTCCTCTCCCCTTCTCGAAAGATCCCGCCACCTCGTAGTTCAACAAAAATCCAGTTCCTTTGCCATACGGTGATTACAATATGGGAGAAAATTCCACAAAATTGCCTTGAAACTGATGAGAGCAGAAAGAATCAGTCAAGAGGTGTCACACTTTTCGACCGCCCTTCCAGCGCCAGTTGGACACAAAATGAGAGAAAAGAATTCGGTTTCGTGGCACTGGCAGCCCCCCAGTGTTGAAGTCTACTGATTTGGACGGTTTTTCAAATCTTCCGTGCTTCTGATTCTAACGGCCAAACGATACCTATTGGAGTTTTTTAAGCAGTTCCTTCGCTTTTTGATCACCTTGATCAGCGGCTTTTCTATACCATTTCATGGCCTCTGCATGATCGGGAATAATTTCACACTGCGCATGAGAATTCATCTAGTAGGATGTGGCGACCCCGCGCGACAGGGGGAACCGGTTCATTCCAGTTCTTTTCTCTGGTGCCACGTATGTGCCGTCTGGCTCATCCGTGGCACCAGGCAAATAGGTCGTGGACTCAGGCTTCCTCGGGTGGGCGTGGTCCTTTTCCTAAGATGGGACAGGGATCCTGCCTGTCATTCCTCAATCCCCACTGTCAAATAATACGGTATTAGAATTACTAATTGTAGCGATAAGTTATCGTCTTGAGGCCACGTGTCGACGCTGTCTTCCCCCCAAGGCCGCTAAGCAGCGGTCAATTCGTAGCTAACACGGTTGTCTTCCAGGTTGGTTACGCGTATCTTTACTTTCATGCCGCCTTTGATTGCATCGTCGGGAATAGAACGGTCCATACGGCCGAAGACTTTGATCCCTTCGGCAAATTCCGCAACCGCGAGCACGTACGGGACGTCCTTCTCAAATCCCGCAGGAGCGAACATTGCCTTTGTGTAGGTCAGAACAGTCCCCTCCCCTTTAATGGGGAACCATTCCATGTCATTGCTGAGGCAAACATCACAGTCGCTGCGCGGCGGGAAGAACTTGGCTCCGCACCGCATGCACAATGTGCCGGATAGTTCGTTATTCTTTAGAAGCTCCACAAACTGCTCAGTCTTTGTCACACCCGTGAAACTTATGATGCCGAACTGTTCAAATCCCATGTTAATCCTCCAATAAGAGCGTTCACCGCTGAGGGCGCAGAGAACGCGGAGAAATCAGTTGTCTTCGTTTTTTCTACCGGATAAGGAACAGATATCCAGACTACTTATTTGTCTTGTTTGAAGCATGCTTCTCTCTGCGGTCTCCGCGAACTCTGCGGTGCTGCGGTGCCTCCTGTTTGCGTGCCGGAATGTCAATCCACCCCGAATATGCTCACATTGCCGTAGATGCCTACACCGCCGATGTTATGGACCAGTCCGACTTTCGGGTCCGGAACCTGCATTTCACCGGCTTCGCCTCGTAACTGGAAGACAATGGTGCGGATTTGCGAACCGCCGGTGGCTCCTATGGGATGTCCCTTCGAGAGCAGCCCACCATCCACGTTCACCGGTATCTTGCCTTCCTTATAGGTCTCTTGGTTTCGGATAAGCTCTTTCCCTTGGCCAGGTTCTGCGAATCCCAGGTCTTCGTAGGCCATCATCTCAGCGATGGTGAAGCAATCGTGCACCTCGGCCACGTTTACGTCCTTGGCTGTTATGCCCGCCATCTCATAAGCTCTCTTCGCGGCCAGCTGAGCGCATTTCAGTCCGCTAAATGTATCCCGCCCGGCCATGTTTATGGGCTGCGTGGCCATGCCGAGCCCTTTTATCCAGATAGGCTTTTTACAAAGGTCCTTTGCCTTTTCTTCGGAAGCGAGGATGACACACGAGGAGCCATCCGCGTTGGCGCAGCAATCGTACATTTTCAAAGGTGTGGCGATGTACTTGGGCTCAAGGACCTTGTCGAGCGTCAAAGATTTGCGGAATACCGCCTTGTCGTTGATCTGACCGTACGTCGAAGACTTGACCCGAATGAGGGCCAGATCTTCTTCGGTCGTACCGAATTTCTCGAAGTGTCCCCGGGCGTACATTGCATAGTACGCGGGCATCATTGTTCCGAAAGGGGCCTCCCACTGAATGTCCGCTCCACGTCCCATTCTTTCCTGAGATTCTGCGGACGAGATCTCGGACATCTTCTGGAAGCCGAGCACCAGCACAACATCGTGGAGTCCGGAAGCGATAAGGGCGTACGCTGTCCTGAGGCCGCTAGAGCTGGATGAGCACACGCTCTCCACGTAGAAGGTCGGTTGAGGATTGAGTCCCAGGTACTCGGCCATGAGACCTGCCGGAGTCCGTTGCTTATCGTATTCGGGAGCCGAACAGATTACCGAAGCATCGATCTGCTCTGATTTGAGCCCCGCGTCTTTCATGGCGTCTCTGTATGCTTCGAAAGCCAGTTCTCGGATGGAACCCGGATAGGATCGCACAAACGCACTCTGGCCGACACCAATTACCGCGACCTTTGCCATGTACTCCTCCTTGTATGGGGACTGGATGCTGCTGTCATTTGGAAGGCAAACAATGATACCACACGGCAGCGTTTGAGATCAACGAATCGGCACGGTTCGGATGACAGAAGCGTAAGCATTCAGTTGCCCGTGGCTAAAGACTGTCGTTGTGAGCGCAGCGAAGCAATCCGCTGAACCGCCCACGCTAAGATTGCTGCGTCGTTTCACTCCCCGCAATGAAGCCGGATCAGCCATCCTTCACGCAACTGAGATGTCACGGAGAATCAGCGGAATTGCTTGATCAATCGTCATGTCTCTGGTATGCACATAATGTTCGGTTTAGTAAGCTCCACCTGCTCATTTTCAAAGATTGCTGAAAGGTAACCGCTCGCGGAGCACCCTCATCATTATCCGTGGGTTCGTGCCGTTTCAGGACCAGTGTGGAACTCTACGTGTTGGCTTCCTTCCGGAAGGAAGCATGTAACTCTGCAATTTCGATCCCACGTAAAGGGAGGAAGGTTAATGGAAATCAGAAAGATAGGAGTTATTGGAGCCGGGCTGATGGGAGCCGGCATAGCGCAAGTGGCTGCACAGAGCGGCCATGAAGTGAACCTAATGGATGTGGAGACAAGGTTCCTCGAAAAAGGGTTGTCAACCATCGAAAAGAATCTACAACGCATGGCCGAAAAAGGTAGGATCGCGGCTGTCGATGCCGAAACGATCCGGTCGCGTATCAAGGGCAATCTATCTTTAGCGGATACGGCCAAGGATGTTGACGTTGTCATCGAAGCGGTCATTGAGAACATGGACCTGAAGAAGGCTATGTACAAGGAATTGGATGGCGCGGCAAAAGAATCTACCATATTTGCAAGTAACACCTCCGCCCTCAGCATCACCGAACTCGCTTCCGTGACCTCTCGGCCGGAACGTTTCATCGGCATGCACTTTTTCAATCCGGTTCCGGTTATGAAGCTCGTGGAGGTCATCCGCGGCATAGCGACCTCTGACCAGACGGTTGCGGTTATCAAGAGCTTAGTCGAAAAAATGGGCAAGACAGGAATTGACGTTCAGGAAGCCCCTGGCTTCGTAGTAAACCGTATCCTGGTCCCCATGGTTATCGAGGCGATATTTGTCTTGCAAGAAGGACTTGCAAGTGCGGCTGAGATTGATGAGGGGATGAAACTGGGCGCGAATCATCCGATGGGACCGCTCGCACTGGCGGACCTTGTCGGGTTGGACACGCTGCTTAGTGTTCAGCAAAATCTTTATGAAGAATTTGGTGACCCGAAGTATAGGCCTCCCGGACTGCTAAAGAAGATGGTACGGGCAGGACGATTGGGCCGCAAGTCCGGCAAAGGATTTTACGACTACAGTTAATCCGGACACTTTCCTGATTGGAATTCTCAACTGGAGGATAACATGGAAGAAATGGAACGATTCGGCCTGACTGAAGAAGAAAAGATGCTTCAGGACATGGTCCGGCGCCTTACCAGGGAAAAAGTGGCACCAGGCGCTGAAGAGAGAGACAAGAAGGGCGAGTACCCCTGGGACATGCTCGAAGTCATGAAAGAAAACGGGCTCATGGGAATTGACTTCCCGAGTGAATACGGGGGAAT
>JBKQMK010000455.1:0-3756 GCA_052146735.1 Desulfomonilaceae bacterium
CGTGATTTGGTGTGAGTCTCCATCGACTTACTGAGCAAGTCCATGACCGGGCTCACCCCAGTCTCGGTCGAAGAGACTACGATTCCGTTGTCAATCAGGAAGCCAACTAAGTCTGCCTGGGATTCCACTAGCTTCTTTTCGACCTTGGCCAACTCTTTCTTCAACCAGACACTAGCTTCCAGGCTTTCTTTCCGGCGTTTCTCCAGATTCCTTTCGAGATAAAGATCCAAGTAATTTCGGAGCATCTCATTCGCAAACGCAGGGCTCGTGGCATCCATGCTCACTGTGGCCAAGTTGCTGGTCTTAACGGGCTTAACCGAGACTCTCCCCAGGACTGATGCCGAAAGGCTATTAAGTTTTGCCGCAGCGGCATTTTCAGGGTTCTCCTGGCGATTAGATGCGGACATCCATGATGCAAGGGCCGCGACCCACCTACCAACCCAACTGCTCTTGGGTTCGAACTCGGGCGACTCTGCCAGGCCCATCTTGATAACTAGAGCTTCAGCCAAGCTGCGCGACTTCAGAATTTCTAACTGCGTGGCGAGATAACCCTTATACTGATCGTACTCAGGGTTGCCGTACACGCGATCTTCTTGCTTGGGTTTCTTCTCTTCGAATTCTACGGTCGCAACGGCATTGAAAATAGGTGTCACAGTGAACGTGTAGGCGGCAGCGATGAAAAAGATGGCGACAAATACAACAAAAGCCGCCCACCTTCTTCTTATGATAATCTCAATGTAATCCCTTAGGGTTTTCTCAGAATCGGCGTAGGTCTCATCAGATCTGAACCGCGGCACAAATGTCTCCCCTTGACCCTGGCCGGGAAGTTGAGACCGGGGATGTAGTGGAACATCTCTACTTGAGGACTTTGAGTCGCCGGGACCACTACGAGTGGAGTTCATTGTCACGACTCCTCTGGCAACCCGGCATTCTTCGTTGACCTCTCATTTCAGATTTAGCTGAAATTACATTATAAAGCAGGAGATAGTTTTGGTCAATGAATAATAGCGCAGCACTGTCGCGAAAAAATCAGACAAGCGGCAGATAGAGCCGGCTTGAGATCCCCACCTCTGCCTCTTTATTTCGAGAAGAGACCTGAGTATCGGCAGGTGCGTCATCCCCCCAAGTTGTCGAAACAGAATTTCTTTTCTAAGGCGCCAAAAGACCAGCCACGAATTTGCGTTGAAAAAGTAGCAAGGGTCAGGATTTGTATTCGCCTAATCTCGAACTTGTTTGTGTTATACTGGATTTGATGCCGATTGGAGGGGGTAATGTCCGGACGTGAGATATCTTTATGGGAGATCCTCAAATTCATGAAATTGGGGGCCGACCATGCCACACTGAAGAGAAAATACAACCTTTCGGAAGAAGGGATTCAGGACCTGTACGAACAGCTGGCGCAGGCCGGTTTTCTGGAGTGGACTGGGCAAGAATTCATTGTCTCCGCAAAGCGGAGGATTGATACGAAGGAACTTGTCAGCGATATCCGCTCAAATCTATCCGACGCAGAATTGATGGAAAAATTCAAGCTTTCTTCCCGAGGACTTCAGAGAGTTTTCACCAAGCTGATTGATTCTGGGGCAGTAATGGAGGACGATCTGTCCGGTCGGAGTATTTCATACGACGACTCCGTTACACTCCAAAAGGTGCGTGGGTCTATAAGAGCTCTTCCGATCTTGTCGATGGGTGTCTATGAAAGAATTAATCCACAGATTATTGGCCGAATCAGAGACTTGTCCGAAGTCGGAGTTGGTGTGAGCGGCCTTGAGGCACAGGTGGACGAATTGAAAAGCCTCGTAGTAGTCCCGGATGACTTTCTAGACGTTGAGCCATTGTCCTTCGAGGCAAAATGCCAGTGGTCTAGCATGGGAGACCAAGACAAAATGTGCAATGCGGGATTTGAGATTACTGACATTTCAGCTGGCGATTACATAAAGCTCCTAGAGCTACTCCAATTAATGACGTTCTCGTTTTCAGACAAGGATTCTTAGCAGATATTGCATATGGAAGTCTTCAGCAACCGGTCCTAGCCATTTTACTGGATATTCTGGAATCTCTTTCGAGCCAATGGGGGGAAGGATGGAAGACAAGAGGCAAATTAACGGGAAAGATATTCTTAACGATCTCCGATCAGGGATGGCGGCCTGGGAACTTCAAGTTAAATACAAACTCTCGGCAAAACCCCTTCAGGCCATTTTCAACAAGCTTGTGGTGCGTGAGGCTGTCACCCACTCAGAGCTTTACGAAATGTCCTCATTTTACAGGGACAGAATTGATCGCATCAGAGGGCGAGCGCATCCAAGGGCCGACTTGGGCGTTTATGTGCCCATATATGACATCGGATATGGTGCCGTTGGGGTATTGAGGGACATATCGGAAACGGGGCTGCGTGTGGCAGGAATTACGTCGGGAGTGGGTCAAACCACGACATTTCACCTTCCCATCGACATCTTCATGCAGTCCGAACCGCTTTTGATTATTGCCGAGTGCAAGTGGGTTGAAACAAAGGGCAGACGCAAGAAATATCCCGTAGCTGGGTTCGAGATAATAGATCTTCCAGAGCGGGATAGCCAGATCCTCCGAAATTTCATAAAGTTCCTATTACTCAGTGAATCAGGTGAATGGGAGACGATTGGGTGAAAATCAGTATTCCATCCCTGCTCACATTTTGTTCTCACCATTTGGGATCGAACCGGATCACGTGATGTAAAATGGGCAGGGTATTTTGCGGTTTTACTCATTGAAATGTTCAAAGCCGTGGTAGGGAAATGCTTTGAAATTCCTATACTTTGTTCAGCGGCGGCTGATAAGTCATTGATATTACATAAGACCATAAACAAAAAAGGCAATCGGAGCCTCATCCGTGTAAAATCTTGGTGTCCACGGGTGTCCACATTGGTGTTTAATAGCGGTGTCATTCATTATCAATCAGTGGCAGAGAAAATAAAGGCAGCTCTCTGAAATGATTAGTAAAGAGTTGCCTAGGTATCTGTCGGTGGTAATGGGTAGAAAACCGATTCCCTGCTAGTCTATCCGCCGCCCTCTCACAGTTGATACATCTTGGGCGAGCCGCTCTGCAACAGCGAAAAATCCCTTGCGGGACTTTTGCGGGATACGGCCGTGATGAGTCGTGATTTGTAGTGGCTTGTGTGCAAACGGACGTCACGGTAACTATTTTAGATGATTAACGAGACTGCCCAGGTGGTCGTCTTCTCGCAGTTTAGAGGAGTCCCTCAAAGAGATACCTTGGCCGGAGGTAATCGTTCAGCGCCTCCCGCTGAACGATTACCTTTTTCCTTACGTTGTGCAATTCGTAGCAGTAGGGTCGTGCGCACGTACTAATATCAGGAGGGATTGGTCATGCAGGTAATCTTCGTTATTGGAATTGTGGTGGGATTGGGTGAATTCATCATAGTGCGCAAGTTAGCCAATGCGGTGAGAATCCTGGGCAGGATCAGTAACACCGTGGAGAGAATGGAGAAACAAATGGAAGAACCAGTTATCGAGGTCCGTTAACCGGGAGCCTACTTCATGCCCAGCTACCGACTCCGTTACACCTGGCGCAACAATGAGAAGCAGGTCACGCTCACGGGTCGTCGCTGCCGGGTGGTAGATTCGTGGCAACTAGCAACGGTAAAATAGAAAACGGAGCCGAATTTTGTCAGCTCCGTTTCATGAGTTTTAGTACGCATTGTTGCAGCAGAAATGTTCCTGTTGCCTATTTACAGCCTAAATCATGTTTTTGAACTCTTAGCA
>JBKQMK010000456.1:0-47114 GCA_052146735.1 Desulfomonilaceae bacterium
AGGAATCGCTTCGTCGAGGACGAGTGGAGCCGTTCGGAAGAGGACGTCGTCGGCACTGTGACGGTGGTGTACAACCATGAGCAGAGCGAACTCGCACAGAAACTCACCGAGATTCAGCATAGAAAACACGATCTTATCATTTCCTCGGTTCACGTGCATCTGGACCAGCACAATTGCTTGGAAGTGTTGATTATGCGGGGCGCGCCTGCGGAGGTGAAAAAGGCGGGTGAGCTTCTCATCTCCACGCGAGGCGTCAAGCACGGCAAGATCACCATGACCACCACCGGCAAGGAACTGGACTAGCATCAAGCCCGCCCGGCCACGCACTGTAGTCCGCTCCAGTTAGCTTACTCAGCATGTGGTTTAACTGAAAGGCACAACTCACTGTGAAGGCATCTGTCATTCTTGCTCATCCCCAAAAAGGGAGCTTCAATCATGCCATAGCGCTGACAGCCGTCGAGCAGCTAAAACGCAATGGACATGAGGTCTATTTCCACGATTTGTACGAAGAAAAGTTCGATCCGATACTTCCGGCCTCGGAAATACCAAAAGATGCCACCTTGCCGGAAGAAATAGCTGCTCATTGTGAGGAAATCTCAGACGCGGAAGGCATAATCCTTGTGCACCCCAACTGGTGGGGACAGCCTCCGGCAATATTGAAAGGCTGGATCGACAGAGTAATACGCCCGGGCTGCGCATACGAATTTCTGGAAGGCGATGAAGGCGAAGGAATACCCAACGGGCTATTAAAGGCAAGGACTGCGGTAGTATTCAATACTTCGAACACCGAAACCGAAAGGGAAAAGAGAGTCTTTGGCGATCCACTTGAAACGCTGTGGAAGAATTGTATTTTTGATCTGTGCGGAGTCACCTATACTTACCGACGGATGTTCAACATTGTTGTCACAAGCACTGACGAGGAACGAAAAGCCTGGTTGGACGAAGTAAGGCAAACCGTAGACAAGGTGTTCCCATAAAATAGAGTACAGCTTTTGGCAGCTCGGAGGTCTACGGATCCAGGTACAAAACTAAACCCCGTCACATGGCGTGGATTACTCAAGGAGCTTTATGAGTCCTGCAACATTCACCACTCCGGTCGAAGAACGCTACTTCGAAGATTACGTGGCCGGAGCGGTTCACGAATTCGATGGGATCGTAGTGGAGGAAGCTGAAGTCATTGCGTTCGGGCAGCGCTTCGATCCTCAGCCCTTTCACACTGACCCGGAAGCAGCGAAGCAGTCCGCGTTTGGCGGCTTGATCGCAAGCGGCTGGCACACCGCAAGCCTCATGATGCGGCTTTTCGTTGACCATTACCTTTCGCACGTGGCAAGCCTGGGCTCGCCCGGCGTTGATTCACTGCGTTGGCTGAAGCCTGTGCGGCCGGGCGACAGGCTCGTTCTGTGCGTGACTGTACACGAGGTCAAGCGGTCACGCTCAAAGCCGGATCGGGGAATCCTTCACTCATACATTGAAGTGCTGAATCAACGCAGCGAGGTAGTAATGACCATGAAGGCGCTGAATCTCTTGCTGTGTAGGGACCCTGCCCAAAATAGTTAGATGAAATCACAAAACAAAAGAGCCACAATCTATTTCGACCCTGATCTTTATCGGGCACTGAAAGAGAAGGCATCAGAGATGGATAGGTCCATTTCCGATCTGGTCAATGAGGCCGTCAGATTAAGGCTTGCCGAAGATGCTGAAGACCTTGGGGCCTTTGATGAGAGGGCCCATGAGTCTGACCTGTTTTTTGAAGACGTTTTGAAAGACCTTAGTCGGCGTGCCAAAATATAGCGTTCTGATCAAATCGTCCGCAGTGAAAGGAATTGAGGACATCAAAACGAACAAGGCGGCCAAGCCGGGCTGAACTTTTTGCCCAACAATTAGTCCAATTACAATATTGATTACAGAAGGGGGACAACATGGAAGACAAATTCAAGGGGCATGAGGACTTTCTTAAGCAACCCGGGGCCTTTTGCTGGTCCGAATTGATGACAACGGACGTGCCTGGCGCGCTGAAATTTTACACGAAGCTCTTCGGATGGACCACGGAAGAGATGCACATGGAAGGCATGACGTACACTTTGGTAAAGGTCGGTGGAAAGGATGTCGGGGGTATCATGGCAACCCCTCCAGAGGCCCAAGGGATGCCGCCGATGTGGGGTGTCTATGTAACCGTTGACAATGTTGATGCCACAGCCAAAATGGCTGAAGAGCTTGGCGGAAAGATACTTGTCCCACCGACGGATATTCCGGACGTGGGGCGTTTTTGCGTGATTCAAGATCCGCAAGGCGCAGTGATCTCAGCGATCACCGGCATTCAAGCGCCGAAGTAATAGCAAAACGTCAAGAGCTTGTGAAGGCATGGCGGGGGTAACTTCTTGCAAAAAGTTTCCCCCGGCCTCCCTTCAAGAACTGCCGCTTATCAGGTATAAATTCTGGAATAAGGGATGGGGCGCGCGTCTCCGCTCGAAGGTGGGGGAACCAATAGCTGCAAATCGACGTTGAGCCACTGATAATCAGGGTTCAGCTCTCTCAGCTTGCCGTCCTCGGGTGGAGAGGAATGCTCATTGTGGCTGTAAGTTACGAGAAAAATGCCCACTCCATATTCTGGAGTCTTATCGATCAAATACGCTTTGATAAAATCCTTTTCCTTGAGTTTAACTGTTTTGGCCAATTCCTTAATGTCTTCAGGGGGGATCTTGATAAGGACGTACTTCGCGATCCCCTGCTCGGACGTACGAATCAGTGTGCGTGCCTCTGAAGAGGAAATGTATACGGTCGATATGAAATCGAACCTTGCCATGTACCGCGCTGCTACCAGTGCGGCTGTCCGTCTGCCGCCCACCGTATGGTGGAACCCGTAATATTCGTACAATTTCTGCTGCACATTCTCGGCCGGCCTATCGCCCTTTTCATAGAGGTCCTTGGAAACATACCTCAACCAGCGTCCCAGATCCTCGGCCGCGGTCGCTAAGGGCCAGTCTATGCGCACATGAAAATGAGTGAGCCCGAACCTGTATCTGGCTTTGATGGTGGGGTCCCTCTGGATTAGCAAGGCAAAATCCGCTTTGAGGAGGTTCTTCAACAGCTCGACGAACTGCGTGTCTTCGAAATAGCGCATGCGCTGATGGAAGACGTCATGAAGATCAAATACCCCGAAAAGGCCCAGGTTATCCTTCGTAACCCTGTTCGATTCGAAAAATCGGATGTGAGTCTTCGCCTCAGGTGGCAGCGTGTCCTCGTTGAATATCACAATGAAATGCCGATGCTCCGGATATTCCGGCCCCACAATCTTTGCCCTGGGTTTGAGATGGCGCATCTCGACGAATGGGTAATCTTTCTTGTTGTTCTTGAACGCAGTATACGATTCGATGAGAGATTCTGTGACTAAAACGCTGTCCAGTTCATCCCTCAAAAAGAAGTACAGACATCGGCGAAACCTCTCATTCCAACCGATTTCGTTACGTCGCAAAAAGGGCATGGATTCTCGGCCCCCTTGGAATTTCTCGCATTCGCTGGCAGCAAGATAGCTTGTTCCCTGTAAGGGTTGAGAGCAGCGCCGGCCCGGTGATTTCAAGCAAGGCCAGGATTTGTCTCGACCCCGACGCATTACTATCTTTTTTGTGAGGCTATGTCGGGAACTCATCATTAGATACCAGAGAGCACGGCCTCTTGCAACCCACATTGAAAAAAGGTAACAAGTAGTCTCACTCTGATGGAAGAAGGGGAAGACCATGGCCGATCGAGAGCCGGACCAGATACGCGACAACGAACCGCAACAAGAGGCCGAAGAACCGCAAGAGGATTTCGCATCTCTCTTTGAGGCAAGCGAGCGCTCCCAGGATATGCGAATCCATAGTGACACCAAAGTGGAAGGCGCGATCGTTTCCATCGGCGAGGAATGGGTCTTCGTGGATATCGGGGCCAAGAGTGAAGGGACCATAGCCCGCGAGGAACTGCTTGACGACAAAGGGGAATTCCAGGCTAAGGTCGGGGACCCCGTGACGGCTTACGTGGTGAGCACTCGCGAGGGGGAAATTCTTCTCAGCCGAAAGATGACCGCAGCGGCGTCGGATGATGCCATAAGAGGCGCACACAGAAGTGGTGTGCCGGTGGAGGGCCTCGTAACAGGTGAGCGCAAGGGTGGCTACAGCGTTTCGGTTTTCGGCAAGCCAGCATTCTGCCCGTATTCGCAAATGGAACTGAAATCAGCCGGCATGCCTTCGGACTACGTCGGCAAGCGGTTCACATTCCGTATCGCGGAATTTTCCGACAGAGGTCGCAACCTGGTTCTCTCCCGCCGCGAGATTCTGGAAGAGGAGCGGCTCAAGCTGGTGGCTCAACTCAAGAAGACTCTCAAACCCGGGGACGAAGTCCAGGGAACGGTGCAAAAACTGGCCCACTTCGGGGCATTCGTAGATATCGGGGGAATAGAAGGGCTCATACCGATGTCGGAACTGGCCTGGTACAGGGTCGGTGAGGCGGCCGAGGTGCTCCGGGAGGGCGAATTGGTGACCATTAGGATCCTGGACCTGGACTGGGACCACAACAGAATCTCCCTCAGCTTGAAACAGACTCTCGAGGACCCATGGAGTTCCGTCTCCCAGAGATATGCCGAAGAGACGAGTCTGACCGGGAAGGTCACCAAGCTTATGAACTTTGGCGCCTTTGTCCAGTTGGAACCCGGAGTGGAAGGGCTCATTCACATATCTCATCTCGGCATGGGGAGGCGCATCAATCATCCTAAAGAGGCGGTTTCGGAAGGAGATGAGGTTCAGGTAAGGATAATCTCTGTGGATCAGGCAGCCAGGCGCATCGGCCTTGAACTCGTGTTTCAGGGTTCAGAGGAGGAAGGTTCAGCTCAACCGGAACTCAGAGAGGGGGACGTGGTCACCGGCACAGTGGATTCTATAAAGGATTACGGGGTGTTTGTGAGTCTGCCCGGTGGAAAATCCGGACTGCTGCACGTTTCTGAAATAGGAGACAGAAAGACTGGCGATCTCAGAAACAGGTTTCAACCGGGTTCTTCCGTGGAGGTCCAAATACTTGGCGTTGATGCGGAGAGCAAGAAGATTTCCTTGAGCACAAAGAGTCTTAGCAGGAGTGTGGAACAGTCCCAATTCAAGGAATTCGCAACGGAGAAGGGCGGTACAAAATCCTTGGGGACTTTGGGCGATCTTCTGAAGGACAAGATCAAGGGATGATCCGGCGTCAAGGTTAGTAGCTCACAATGCTGCGCACGGCGCCTGACGTGAACTCACCGTCCTCTAGCCTCTCCTGTAGCGGGAGGAGAAAACGGATTGGCCCTTGCCCCATGTGGGAAAGGGCTGGGTGAGGGAGGCCTTAAAGAATTTTTCTACAGTAACTTGTTGGTAATCAGCAACAAAGGAGACATTGCTTCGGGAATAATCAGCATCGAGGGACTCACAAAGAAGTTTGGGGACTTGACCGCCCTGGGAAAGATATCCTTGGAGATCGAGCAGGGTGAACTTTTCGGTCTTCTTGGGCCGAATGGGGCAGGAAAGACTACGTTAATCTCCATACTTTCCACCATGCTTCCCGCGACATCGGGTAATGCGACCGTCTGCGGACATAATGTGCGCCGTGAAGAGGATGCCGTCCGGCAGTGCATCGGCATTGTCTTCCAGGACCCGAGCCTGGATGATGATCTGACGGGTGAAGAGAATCTGGATTTCCACGGCAGGCTTTATGGAATGGACTCTCGGACCCGCGGGTCCCGCATGGGCGAAGTCCTGCGCCTTGTGGATCTTGAGGACCGCGGCGATGATTTGGTAAAGACATATTCAGGTGGGATGCGACGTCGTCTGGAGATTGCCAGAGGCCTGATGCACAGACCCAGGGTGCTTTTCCTCGACGAACCTACGCTTGGGCTGGACCCTCAAACCAGGAGGAAGATCTGGAATTATATCAGGAGCCTCAAAGACTCCTATGGCATGACGATCATATTGACGACTCATTACATGGACGAAGCGGATCGTCTCTGTTCTCGAATAGCAGTCATAGATCGTGGCGAGATAGTCGCCTTGGATAGTCCTGAGGCATTGAAGGCGAGCCTTGGCGGAGACGTGTTGGAATTGGACGTTCCCGACCCCGATCCGGCGTTCATAGAACAACTCAAGGACCTGGAAGACGTGGATCATATTACAAGCCAGAATGGCAAGGTGGCTCTGACCGTAAAGAATGGAGAGTCCTTCATACCTCGTGTGTTTGAAGCGGCCCAGGCCGTGGGCGTTGAGATATCGTCCGTGTCCTTGCGCAAACCGAATCTCGAAGATGTCTTTCTCAAACTTACCGGCAGGGAGATTCGAGATGAAGGAGTCAAGGAACCCAAGGAACGTATGAGGATTTACATGTGGGCGCGAAGACGGTGAACTTGGTCTCGACCATATACACTCTGTGGCTGAGAGAAATAAAGAAGTTCCAAAGGAACCGTAGCCGGCTAATCGGGTCGATGGCGTTGCCAGCTCTCTTTCTGATAGTGTTGGGAAGCGGCTTCGGAAGCTTTTTCCGTTACCGGAGTGGTGTCTCATATATGCAGTTCATCGGACCGGGCGTCATTGCCATGTCGCTGCTCTTTTCTTCCATGTTCGGGGGAATGAGCGTTTTGTGGGACAGGCAGTTCGGCTTCCTCAAAGAGATCCTCGTGGCGCCGGTGAGCCGAATAGGTATCATGGCCGGGAAAACCCTTGGCACGGTCACGACTTCCCTTGTGAAGGCACTGGTGTTCCTGATCGCTTTGTTGGCGGGCAAGCTTGTAAGAGTGGACGCCTCTGGAGTCTTGCTTGCTTTTTTGTTCATGTTTCTAATTTCCGCTTCATTCGTCAGCCTGGGAATAGCTTTTGCAGCGCGAATGAGCGATCCGCACGGATTCCAGTTGATCATGAATTTTCTTATCATGCCTGTGTTTTTTCTATCAGGGGCGCTGTTTCCGCTGGATGGAATACCCTGGTGGCTAAGAATACTGACTGAATTGAATCCGCTCACTTATGGAGTAGATGGTATGCGCTACGCTCTCGGCGGGCCGTATCGCCTTGGTCCGATCTGGAACCTTCTGATTCTAACCGGCTTCTGGTTTGTATCAACGCTAGCCGGGGCCTTGCTATTCCGAAAGATGCCCGCATGAGGAGACTCCAACCGGTCTCGCAACCGAGTGCCGGGAGAAACGCGGCAGAGGTCACCATTGATGAAAATAGCTTTTGACATAGACGGCGTCGTCCTAAAATCCATTGAGATCATTCTGGATCACATCAACAAGGTCACGGGCAGATGCCTGATTCCCGATGATCTGTTTTGCTGGGACCTGGAGCCGCTTGGATTGGATCTCGGGACGCTCCGAGAGGCAGTGAATCATATGTATTCCCAGAAGGTGATCGAGCCGTATGAAGGAGCTCTGAAGGCCCTCTCTCGGATCTATCGGGCTACGGGCGAGCCTCTGCTGTTCATCACTGGCCGGGCAATGCCGGAGACCGCGCAGCACCAGCTCGAGGCGTTGCCGTGGAACCCCACTGTGCCGGAAATGATCGTGACAGGTGGGAACAGGGACAAACGTCATTATCTGAGCCGGGAACAGGTGGACTTCATAGTGGAGGACGATGTCGAGTACGTGAAGGACTACCTCGACGCAGGAATTGGGGTGGGTCTGATGCTTCAGCCCTGGAATCGGCTGTCCAACCTGCCAGTTACAGAGAAGTTTCAAGGCTGGCAGGAGCTGGAGCATTGGTTCCTCAGCCTTTCGAGCGAGCGCCCAGGGGACTAAAATATACTAGTTTGCGCTTTAGAGAGCCTGCTTGACATGAAACCGGCACTATATAGAATAGCGGAGACGCTTGATGTCCTGATTGTCGTTAGTTTCTTGTCACTTGGAGAAACCGTGAGGGAGGGAGCAAGATGAGTTTCTTTGGCAAGCTCTGGACAGTGATCCGGGGGATCTTCATAAGCGCCGGCGACGACGTGGTCTCTTCGAGTCCCGAGGCCATCAGGGCCACGTATGCCACAGCCATTGATGAGGCCAAGAGGCGCTATAAGGATATGGAGAAGGCAGTTGCGCTCCTCGCCCGGGAGAGGGAGAAGTCGGAAATGACCCTCAAGGACCTCCAAAGAGAGGAACTGGAAGCCCAAAGGAAACTGGACGGATCTCTGGCCGCGGCCGAAGCCGAGCCTCAAAACCCGGCGCATCGAGAGGCCGGGGCGCGGTACATCTCCAGAATCAAGGAGATTGGCGAGAAGCAAACAAAGTTGACGGAAGACCTGGAAAATCAAAAGAACAAAGTTGAAGAATATAAGATGAAACTCCGCACTTTCACCGACGAGATCGAGAAGCTCAAGAAGGAACAGGGTGAAATGGTGGCAGAGTTAGTCTCCAACCAGCAGGTGGTGCAGCTTGAAGACCGGCTCCGAGGTCTGGGAGAGTCTGCGGTTGACGAATCCATCGTGGCTATCAGAGAAAAGGTCGCAGGATTGCGCCACCAGGCAAAGATTGCGGCTGAAATGCGAGGGGCCGGGCTGCAATCGCAAGACGAAGCCTACGAGCGCATAGGCGCCGAGAGAGAGGCTGCAGCACGGTTTGACGAACTGTTGAAAGCGAGGACCGCTGCCAAAGTGGGGGCCACGGCAAAGGAAAGAGATCTTGGCTGACCGGGTAGTATGAAACGCGCGGTTCCGCCAGCCCGCAACTCACCGTTTATAGCGTGTGCCGAAAGTTTTGACCTATTCCGAAGCACGGAACTTGTGCCCACCCAGGACACGGATTGGTGCGACGGTCCGGCCGATGACGGGAGCGCTTGGCCGCTGGTGTGATAGGCATCTTGCCCGTCTCTGAAGGATGGGCAACCCCGCATTCCGCGCGGGGCGTCCCCACTGAGTCACCCTCAGCTTCAGACATAACTTTTGACAACTGCTTTGAGCTCGGCCGTGGGGGTACCCACGAAGAGGATTTATGAACGAGGACCAATTACAACCTCCCGAGTTTGCCAAACGAATTATCGAAAAATACGTTTCTGCCCAGTCGAATACTTTTCTCGTTTACGGCAACACCAGGGACATTTATCCTGTCTCAACGGATCGTTATCTCCCTCTGGTTGACTTCTTCGTAGAAGCCCTAATAAGACCGCATAAAGTAGGCGCCCCAAGGATGGTGCTTGTGTACGATCCAGCCGCGGGCATAACTTTCGTGAACCCGCTGGACAGGAGCCTTATAGGCCGCGAGATAGGGGAGGAGCGCCTGGGAAGAATATTGTCATCGGCTCGAGCTGACATTGTCACCGCACTGGCTGCATTGCGCGAATTCACTCGCTTGAGCGTGATGGTCCCCCTTGAAGGAGATCCCGCGAAAAAGATTCGCAAAGATCTTGCCGTCATCATACGCTACGGCGAAGCGGTGGCCCCTCCATCCAGAGGGGATGTCATGCTGGACTTCGATCGGCTAAAGACGATAACACTAGAGAACTGGTTTTCCGACAGCACCTTTGTGGCATCCCCGGACATAGTCTTTGTCATCAGTGAAACGTTGAACGGCATCAACGATCGCATTGTGGACCTTCCATATTGTTCTGCGATCAAGATCGACAGGCCCGACAAAGAACAGAGAAAGAAATACATCGAATATCTCATAAGAGAAGAGAAGATAGAAACGGCCGTTCCTACAGACCAAATAGCTTACAGCAGCGCAGGGCTGACTCTCCTGTCCGTTCGACAGATCTTTCGGCAGGCCGCTTACAAGGCGCAACCTCTCACACCGGAGGTAATCTTTGAAAAGACGGAAGAAATCATAGAGAAAGAACTGGAGGGTCACATAGAGTTCCCGGTTCTCAACTACGGCTTCGAAAAGATCATCGGCGCTTCACGACTGCTGAAGAAATTGGAGGAGTTGAAAGCCTGCATCAGAGGCGACGATCCTGAACTAATGCCCGTGGGGATTTTGGTCCCTGGGGCCAATGGCGTCGGGAAGACTTTTGTGTACAAGGCTTTTGCTAAGGAATGCGGCTGGGTGGCTGTGGTACTCAAGAATATTCGTGGACCGTACGTCGGGCAAACCGAAAAGAACTGGGAGAGAATACGAGCAGTGCTGGAGGCCATGGGCAACGTCATGGTCCTCTATGATGAGGCTGACACGGAAATTGGCGGCCGAAGCGCACAAACCCACGAAGTGGACCGGCGACTCTTTGGAAACATCCTCAAAATGATGTCAGAACCCGGCAATCGCGGGAAGATCATCTGGATCATCATCACTGCCCGGCCGGATCGTCTAGAGCCGGATATCAAGAGGTCAGGCCGGGCTGGGGACCATCTGCCCGTGTTCGACAATGAGGGTGAGGAGAGAGAGTCTTTCGTCAAGTACGTCCTTGACCAGGCCGGGATGGCGTTGGAGGAGTTCTCCGCTGAACAATACGAGGACTTCCTGAGCCTTACCTCTGATTACTATCCCGCCGATTTTGACCAACTTCTTACACAGCTCAGGCGGCGCAGGCACTTGGAAGGGGATCTCGCCCCCGAGATGGTTATCGACGAGGTCAATGACTTCATTCCGTCGGATGTTGCCCGCCAGCGGGAGTATCAAGAGCTTCTGGCGGTATTGGAATGCACCTCACGTGAGTTGCTTCCCAGCCGGTATGCACGGGTGTCTCGCGAGGCAATCGAAAAACAAGTACGTGAAATCCGTGAGGAGATGAGTGAGACTTAATGCTGGTGCTGGGCATTGAAACATCTTGCGATGAGACAGCGGCCGCTGTGGTTGAAGACGGCACAAGAGTGCTCTCGGACGTGGTGGTGTCTCAGATAGACGTGCATAAAGAGTTTGGGGGGGTGGTACCGGAGTTGGCTTCCCGGAAGCACGTGGAAGCCATATCCGTGGTGATAGAGCAAGCCTTGAATAAAGCCGATATCGAACCGAAAGATGTAGACGGCATAGGGGTCACTCGCGGGCCCGGGCTTATAGGGGCGTTGCTCGTGGGCATCAGCGCAGCCAAAGGAATGGCCCTTGCTCTGAACCGCCCACTCTGCGGAGTGAATCATCTCCACGGCCATCTCTTTGCTGCGTTTCTCGAACGGCAGGACATAACGTTTCCGTTTGTCGGCCTCGTCGTGTCAGGGGGACACACCAGCCTTTATCATGTCCGCGGACCGCTGGACATCAGCCTGATTGGGAAGACCCGTGATGATGCGGCAGGGGAGGCCTTTGACAAAGTAGCCAAGCTCCTCGGACTGGGATATCCTGGAGGAATGGTCATCGAGGACCAGGCACGAGGTGTGGAGGCCGGGACGATCCGATTTCCCAGAGCCCTCATGGAGAAGGACAACCTGGACTTCTCATTCTCCGGTCTCAAGACAGCGGTTATGCGCCAGGCCGAACAGACATTCGGCGTTTCGCACAGGAATGAAATGCCCGGCAGCTTTCATCATGTGGTATCTCCCGGGGAGGGGCATGAAATCAGTGAGGGAATCCGAGCCATCGCAGCAGCGTTTCAGGATGCAGTGACTGACGTGCTCGTAGCCAAGGCATTCAACGCTGCGGAACTGTATAGAGTAGACAGGCTGATTATTTGCGGGGGTGTTGCTGCCAACGGTGCGTTGCGAGAGAAGATGGCACTGGAGGGCCAAAACCGAGGAATCGAATCGGTTTTTCCTTCGTCGCGACTATGCACTGATAATGCGGCCATGATAGCGGCCCGAGCAGAGACTCTCCTTGCCGCGGGCATGGCAGACGATTTGGACTTTGGCGCCATGAGCCGCTGGTGAAAATGCAAGAGCCTCCGGCAAATCGATTCCGATGAAAACTTGTGGCCAGCACCACGACGGGCAGGGACGCCCGTGGCCACCAACACAGTGGTAGGGACCGGCGTTCCCGCGGGTCCAAGCGGCCTGGAGAGAATTATGCAACAGTTTAAAAAGAGGATACTTTTCGACGGGGAGACTATTTCTCAGAGAGTCCGGGAAATTGGGAAAGAGATCTCACTCAAATATCCCGCTGGGAATCTTCTCCTGATTGGGATACTTAAGGGGTCTTTCATCTTCATAGCGGATTTGTGTCGAAGCCTCGACGTGTCCTGTAAGGTTGATTTCGTGCGGATCTCGTCGTATGGAAACGGAACGGTCACAAGCGGCAAGCTTGATATCATCATGGATGTGGGAATACCTGTTAGGGACAAGAACGTTATTCTGGTAGACGACATAGTTGATTCCGGCCTCACTCTCAGCGAGTACCGCACTCGTCTTGAAGAGCAACAGCCACTTTCATTGGAAACCGCTGCCCTAATCGACAAGACCGCCAGGAGAGACAAGCACGTGCAACTGGATTACTGCGGGTTCCGTGTTGAGGACGGCTTCATTGTGGGATACGGTTTGGACTGCGACGAACACTATCGAAATCTCCCCGGTCTTTATATTTTGGAATAGCACTAGCGTTTTGTTTGGAAGCGAAGTTAGCGATTGACACATCGTCACCCCGTCGTTAAGGCCCTCATGGGCATTGCATTGGTCCTTTTCCTTGGGACGGCAGGTTACCGGCTCATCGAGGGATGGTCGTTACTCGACGGCTTTTACATGACGGTCATTACAATTACCACCATCGGGTTCAAGGAAGTTCACGAACTGACCGTTGCCGGAAAGATTTTCACCTTGTTCATCATATTCACGGGTATAGGCGTGGTCGGCTACACAGTGTTTGCCGGGACTCAATTCGTGATCGAAGGGGAAATCAACAAGATTCTTACGAGGCGGCGTTCCATGAAGGCTATTGAAAAGCTCAAGAATCACTTTATCATTTGCGGATTTGGAAGAATGGGCTCCTTTGTTTGTGAGCAACTTCACGTCCGTGGCATCCCCTTCGTAATTGTGGAGAACAAGACAGAGGTCCAGGACAAGGTTGTGCAGGCAGGATACTATCTGGCGCCGGGGGACGCGACTGAGGAAGACGTGCTGCTGGCTGCGAGCATCAAGAATGCCAGAGGATTGGTCTCGGTACTGAATTCGGACGCGTCCAACGTTTACGTGGTCCTGACTGCCCGCGAGCTGAACCCCGAGCTTGAGATCGTAGCCCGTGCCGCTGAAGAATCCGCGCAGAGCAGGCTTATGCGGGCAGGGGCTACCCGAGTTATCAGCCCGTATCAGATCGGAGGGATGCGGATGGTTATGGGGATCGTCAAACCCACGGTCATGGATTTCCTGCAAGTCGCTATGGATCATAAAAAGATTGATGTCGACCTCGAGGAGGTCCGCGTGGCCGAGAACTCTGCATACAGCGGAAAGAAACTGGCAGAGACCGACATACGCAAAGAGTTGAATTTAATCATCATAGCCGTGAAAAAGAGGGATGGTAAAATGGTCTTCAATCCCGGCCCCAATACCGTCATCCATGATCAAGACACCCTCATAGCTATGGGCAAGAGAAAGGACCTCGAAGTCTTCGAGAACAAGGCCGGGGTCGGTTCGTAACGGCTGGGCGGCCTCACCAGAGGGGCAATACTGAGGTCGCTGAACTCACTTCTCTGTCGTTGCGGTACTGCTCAATGGGGACGGCGTGGCAAAAGAGGATAATTCGTGTCGAATCGACCTCTATAACGAGTGGTGGTGCATCAGGTTCCGTGGCACCAGCAGCCTCAACCTACGGAAGCGGACGATTGGGTAGCAGGGCTGCTCACGGGATGATGCAATCAACGGCCTTGGCGGCAACGGAGCGGTGCTAGGGCAGGCCACGACAACTTGAATGGTGGCTCGCGTCTGGGATTTCGGTGTCATTTTGCAGCCTGATGTGCTAAAATCCTTCATTATGAAGAGATCATCGTTGTTCATTTTGGCGGCAGTGGTCGGCCTGTGGAGTCTTCTTGCGAATGTGCCTGCTTTCGGACAGGGCTTCGATCTTCGAGGGCCGTGGGTAGGGAAGGCACAGGGTACCATCTTTGGCGCGGAAGGAAGCGTCACTATAACCCAGCAGCGGGGTGAAGATCTTGAGGGTATAGTCGAAGGTGGAAATTGGCTTGGCAAGGCCCGATTCAACATTATCGGCAAAATCCGCGAGAATTGCATCTTCGGGGAGAAGGAAGGGAACACTTTCCAAGGATTCCTGTACGGTGATGGGACCATAAGGGGCCTCGTGCGGTCGACAGACGGCGGCACGTATCAGATATTCCTGAGAAGGCCTTACCCCCAGTGGGGAATGCCTCCTGGAGGCATGTGGCAATCCAATTGAGCTCATGATGCGAGGCAGACTCATCGGCGGCGGACGCGGTAGAAAACTGGTCGTTGTTCTGTGTCTCTGCTTTGCTGTCGTCCTGACCCTTCTTTACCTCTACACCAGGGAACACAAATTGAACGGTTTGTTAGTGGATCTTGAACTTGCAGGACCAGATCCTACCCGGCATGGCCACCTGCAAGATGTTCTTACTCACGGGCTGCAATCTGAGATCCCCTCTCTTAAGAATATCCACGTAAACCTCAGATACGTTTACTTCGCTGACCTCACGAGCAAAGATCTGGACCCTAGCGCCGTAGATTTTGTGATTTTGAGCCCTCAGAGCACGCCGTGGCACAAATACCGCGGTGAGGCCGGCCATAAACTGGAATTGGCCAAAGAATTGGTGAAAGATCTGGTCTTGCGGGGAGAAACGCCAATACTGGGCATTTGCGGTGGCCATCAATTCCTGGCCCTGGCATTTGGCGGATGGGTTGATTTTATAGATCCCAATTTTATAGGAAGCTTCCCGGACCGTTATCCGAAAGATGCGGCTTCAGAACGCGGTGAAGTTGTTGTACAAATCCTCAGAGGGGATCGCATCTTTGCAGGCTTGGTCGAAAAATGCGACAGGTTTACGGTGATGGAAAGCCATTACGAAGAGATCAAGATCGTGCCCGAGCCCTTCATCAACCTGGCGAAAAGTGCGGTCTGTGAGGCGCAATTGATGGGAATTCCTAAGAAACCTGTGTACGGCGTGGCCTTCCATCCGGAGAGATGCCCCGACAAAGGGAATGGTTCGGCAGCGGGCCTATGCGACGGCAGACAAATCCTTGCCAATTTCTTGAAAATGGCCTCTGACAAAGAGCGCTGATATACTTAACCCGGCAGCACGGCAAATCCTGCCCGCTCCCCCGTTGTACCCCCGTGTTAAACCTATCCAGATGATGTCTCAGTGACATACGGATCAGCGTCGTTGACAACAGCACATTCCCATCTTATCGTTTGAGTGAAAAGGCTCGGATCTGGGCTTTGCCGGATCCATGTTTGATTGAACGGATTATTCACAGTTTGACCGAGAATTGATATGAAAGGAGTTCTCATGGACGATATCGAGAAAAGCAGAGTCAGACTCATACACTGGATTGAACACAACCTGGAGCATGTGAAAGGCTACACCGAAGTTGCTCAGATCCTGGAAAGAGACGGCTTTCGTTCGGCGTCCGAAAATATACACCGGGGGGTGAGCTTGATTGAGGCTGCAAACGAGGAATTTGAGACGGCTTTGGCGGGATTGAGCGGACCGGGAGAAGGGGTTTCAGCCTCCGAGCGCGATGCGTCGGAAGGCCCAGCTCATGAACACAGTCACGAGCATTCCCACAAACACTGACCCGAGTTCCACTCGCTGAGGAGGATGATTTTTCCTCGTTTTGAAGCAAATACGTATCAGACGCCTAAAGCCTGATCCAGATCCTCCAGAATGTCATCGATGTCCTCGATGCCCACGGACAGTCTGATGAGGTCCGGAGGCAGTCCTGCCGCGATCTGTTGCTCTCGCGAGAGCTGAGAATGAGTCGTGCTTGCCGGATGAATAGCGAGACTCTTCGCGTCACCAACATTCGCCAGGTGAGAAAACAGTCGCAGCCGGTTTATGAACTCTTCGGCTGCCGCTCCGTCGCCTTTTATGCCGAAGACGACCACTGCGCCTCCCATTCCTTTGAGAAAATAGCGCTTGACCATATCGTACGATGGATCTCCCGGCAGCCCCGGATAGCGAACCCAGGCAGAACGAGGGTGCTTCTCCAGGAACTGGGCCACAGCCAACGAGTTGGAGCAATGCCGTTCCATCCGCACAGAGAGGGTTTCCAGACCCTGTAAGAACATCCATGAATTGTCCGGGCTGATGCAGGCTCCCAGATTTCTCAGGGGGACCAACCTCATCCTCATGATAAAAGCCATCCTCTGGAGTTCTCCTAGGTCGTGGCCGAACCGCATTCCACCGTACGAGGGTTCCGGTTTGGCGAAAAGTCCAAACTTCGAATCCGTCCAATCGAATCTTCCTGCATCGACAACGACACCACCAATACCCGTCCCGTGTCCGCCGATCCACTTGGTAAGCGAATGAACCACCACGTCAGCGCCGTTCTCGATAGGCCTGAAGATGCACGGGGGTGTGAAAGTTGAGTCCACGATCAGGGGGACATGGGTTTCCTGCGCTATACGTGCGATTTCGTCGAAGTCCGGCACCCCCAGCTCGGGGTTGCTCATAGACTCAATGAAAATCGCTCTGGTCTTAGCGTTCACGGCCTCACGAAATTTGCTTGTGTCCGAATGATCGACAAAACGCACGGTGATACCCAAGTGCGGGAGAATATCGTTGAACATGGTGTGCGTCCCGCCGTACAGATTCCGTGCGGAAACTAACTCATCGCCCGCTTCCATGACGTTGATGAGTGAATAGAAGATGGCACTCGTGCCGGAAGCAACGGCAAGTGCACCGACCCCGGATTCCAGCGCGGCCATTCTTCTTTCGAGGACATCTGTGGTGGGGTTCATCAGGCGGGTATATATGTTACCCGGTTCCTGCAATGAAAAGAGAGCTGATGCATGCTTGGCATCCTTGAAGACGTACGAGGCAGTTCGATGTATGGGGACGGCTCTAGCCAACGTTACGGGGTCTGGTTCCTGGCCCGCGTGAATTGCGAGGGTATCAAATCTGTACACGAGTTCAGAGGATTTCACCATACGGACCTCCTGAGAGTTCTAGAGGCGCATTCGCAACCGTAAGCTTTCACGTACTCTAATATCAAACCATTGGCAACTGCCGAGGGCGGGTTTTCCGACAAAAACGGAGATAGTTTCTTAATGCAGCAACATCATTACGTAAAAGCAAATCATGTTGGCCTTGCTGGTTGTTCAAATAATTCGACAAGTTACGCGCAAAAAAGCTTGACAAGGCCCTGGTTCCCCATTATAGGGAACCTCGTGATTACGGTGGATTAGCCGTAACTCGGGATGATGACAGGTGGAATTTGTTCTTTTGCCGGGCGCGGGTGAATCGGCCTGTTCAACTATCCCGTTGGTTCCTGTGTGCCGGATTCTAATGTGAAATTGGGGGTAGATTATGGTTAAGGGAGCGTCTGTTGGTCGCTGCGAGGCACGTTCTAAAGAACTGGGCGGGGCAAATTACGATTACGTGAAAACCGTGATCGCCATGGCCAAGAAGAATGGGTGGGATCTCGAAAGTCTTGGTCTAATCCCCAAGGATCTGCCTATCTCGGGAGAAATGAGCCTCTCGAGAAAACAGGTGACTGAGCGCAACCGTCTAGTGAAAAGTATTTTTCGACGTTTCAGCAGTATTCTCACTCCCCCGATCCCCTCTGATTTGGAGCAGTTGATAAGAAGCAAAGATGCAGGCCACTGGTTACCGTGGGAAAAAGAAGTGATCGAAAAAATAGGTCAGTGGCGAGATGAAATAGCAAAGATTCGGCCCGAGATTCTCAACGAGCTTGGTCGCGCCCTCGCGATGAAATCAACAGCTCAGGCCTGAAGTGCGCTGACATCCAGAAATTCCTGCAAAAAGAGTCAAAAGTTGACAGATCGGGGATTCACGATAACCTTTCATGAATCGGCCATTAGGTCCCGGGTTGAAGACTCTTTGCTTTCCGGGAGCTCATTAACCTTTTGAACGCACTTCTTTTGCGTGTGATTCCGAACCCATCCTCATTTGCATCTCCCTCTGTATAATTCTTGACATTCTGCGTAATATCGAATAATTAGTCACGTATGTTAAAGAAGTTTCTTATGCAACTGGAGAAGCGCACTCCGGTCGAGAATCTGCTGTCACGTTTCAAGGGCCTGTTCGAGCCAGCCCCTTCCCACCACCCACATTTCACCGACGAAGCGTTCTCATTCCTGCTGGAATTCCTGGAAAAAGGAGAGCCTTCATACCAGAATGTTGCTGTCCAGGCCGCGGTCAGATGGGCAGCGTCGTCCCAGCGGGTGATGTTGAGGAATGCCGTTCTGCAGAGAGGGTTTATCACACCGTCGTGTCTGTGGGCATACCGGCAGGCTAGAGGGAATACCGATGAGCTCTTCAGGGACTATCCATCACCGGAAATGGGCTTTCTGCAGATCCTGCTCTTGAAGGAGACCGATCCTGCGTTGTCCGTCCCATTTCTCATAGAGCGTTTTCTCACTCGCCGAGATGTGTCGGAAGAACTCCGGGCCGCTTCGAGACTCTGCATTCTCAGGCTCCTTGATTCAGTGGTATCTCCTGATCTGGTTCGCTCTCTACAGTCGAGTTACCCCGGTGTCCAGATTCTTAACCAGTGGCGGCCCGCGATACCCGGCCGCAGCCTTGATGCGAAGCGGGGGCCAAATCCGGGATACATAGATTTCCATCAACTGGTGCGTTCGGTTCACGACATGAAGGAACTCTCTTCACTAACCCGGACAGTCTATCTGGTGTCGTCGTTCTATGTGCCCCTGACCGATAAAGAGTGGCGCTCACTTTGGCTCAGTCAGACAGACCAACTCTTCTTTGATCGGCTGAGGCTCGCGACGGTGGTAGATGCGACCAACGGCGGTTTTATGCTTTCAACCGATCCGTCCAAGCAAGCTGTCGTTAAGAAGTTCCTGTACGAGTCCTATTCTCTGGCAAAGGAATCGGTCCGCCGCCGGCGAGCTGACCGGATAAGGGAAGACCGCGAGAGGAAGGTCCGAAACAGCGAGCTTGACAGACAGGCTCTGGAGATGGTGCCTGACGGTATCATCTGCGTGGATCGCACGGGCCTTCTGTACTACGTGAACCGCGCTGCGGAATCAATGTTGAACGAGAACCGGTTGCTGCGGGAGCGTCTTTTTGGTGTGGGGTCACTTGAGGATGCCCTGCGAAGTTACTCCAGAGAGGGAGTCCTTTCCCGAATCAGAGCCTCGATCAAGGAGGATGAAGATCGCGCAGAAATCTTCGGTGATCGCGCCGTGATTGAAAGCGGGGGAAAACGCTTCGAGGTGGAACTCGGTCCTCAGGTCATACTCTTGCGCGATACGACCGACCAACACTTGATCGATAACGAGATCGGAAAGCTGTACCGCCACGAGCTGAAAGCGGCACTGGACGTCATGGGAGTGGGCCTGGTCACCGTCAAGCAACTCATCAATGAAGGGCGGACTGAGGAGGGAATGGAATTCCTGGAGCAGGTTGAGGCTAAACGACTGGAACTGTTCTCCATGCTTGAAGAACGAATCGATTTCATACGTCTCCACTCCGACTCGTTTCATATACGCCCCTCAACGGTAAACCTGAACTTAGTGGTGGACAAATGCGTCACAGATTACCGTGAGGCTGCGGCAACAAGAGACGTGATGGTAAAGTCTAATCACCTTCACACGTCCGGTATTCAGGTAATGGGGGAAGAGCGGTTTCTGGTCAGGGCACTGGACAACATCCTCCGAAACGCCGTTAAGTTCTCTCGGAAGGGGAAAGAAATCAAAGTTTCCATTGGAGACGCAAATTGTGAAGCTTTCGTCCGAGTTGAAGACAGCGGCCCCGGCATTCCGCCCGAGAATCTTGGGAAGATATTTCAGCTAGGCTTCACCACAGGAGGGACGGGGAGAGGCCTTTATCTGGCTCGCAGGATCGCGATGGCTCACGGAGGGAGGATAGATGTGAAAAGCAAGGTCGGCAGCGGGTCCATCTTCACGTTCTGGTTGCCGCTTTCAAGGGAGCCTTAAATGAAGAACCGTCTAAACGTGCTGTTAGCCGACGACGAGGACATAATCCGTCGCAAAGTCGTCATGATGCTGGAGGATACGTTTCACTTTGAACAGGCCGCCACCGCGCTGGCCGCACGTGAAGCAGCCGCTAGAGGCCACGATGCTATACTCCTGGATATTGTCTTCCCCGACGGAAACGGGATAGAAATTTGCCGTGAAGTGAAACAGCGGGACCCTCACAGCACGGTAATTATAACCTCGTCCATGGAAAGTGTGGATGCATGGAACCAGGCGTTCCGTGCAGGAGCCGACGGATACCTGGAAAAGCGGGAATTGCTGGGCATGGACCCGAGAAAGATCGTCCTGATGGTGCAGAATCTGGTTGAACGCAATCGGCTGCGGCGGCAGGCAGCAGAAACCAACCGGCGTCAGGCGGAACTTTTGTCCGTGCTTTCGCACGATGTCCGGGCACCATTTCAGGCATTGCTTGGTACCATCGAGTTGCTCAAAAAGAACCCTGGGACCGATGCTACTCGCAACATAGAAACGCTTTACCAGTGCGCCAAAGATCAACTTGCATTCATCAATTCCCTTCTGGAGTTCTTGCGACTCGAATCCGGCATGGCCGGCCTTCGTCGCTCCCCGGTGGATGTCAACCTGCCCGTCAATCTCTCACTTCAAAGGCTGGCCATTTTGGCTTCTCGCAAGGAGATCTCTCTCGATAGTAAGCTCCAACATGGCCTGCCAAAGATAGAAGGTGATGTAGCGAGGATTTCGCAACTTGTGGGCAACCTCATTAATAACGCGATCAAGTTCACCCCGAGGGGCGGCAGGCTGAAAGTCACCACCGCTGCCGCATACAAACACAACTCTCCGGGAGTTGAGATTTCTGTTGAGGATACGGGCGTGGGAATCAAACCGGAAGACCGTGAAAAAATCTTTAATCGCTTTCATCGCGCGCGCGATACGGGAACGGAAGGGGAAACCGGGACAGGACTCGGCCTGTCCATCTCCAAAGAAATAGCGCATCTCCACGGAGGAGCTCTGGAAGTCGGCGACAAGAAGCCACGGGGAGCCGTATTTAGGGCCTGGTTTCCCGCCCCTTTGACAAATATCAACAATGATTCGGAGCCAAGCACTAAGGCTAGCCGTTCCGTTGAAGCTGATAAGGAAACCGCACTCGCCGGTCAATTGACGAATCGTGCGGAGGCATTATAATTCAAGACATTCGGAGAAAAGGTCTAGAGTGACTTTGAAAACAGTCCTTGCACATCTGTTTAGCCGAAGCGCCGTCGCGAGGCAGCAACAAGCCGTTGCATCCGATTGCCTGGTCCGAAGAGCCGGACATGGTTGTTGCCAACCGACGGCTACTCCTCGTGAGGCATATCCGCATTAAATCAGTTCGGCTACCGGATCGACATCAGAATTGCAGTGGAAGAAGGAGGCGGCCCCATCGGATTTACGGCCCGCCATAGCACACAGAGCGCTAACGGTGACGGAGAGCGGCTCGAGAGAGACCGATCGAGTCGATTGATGCGTCTTATTAGGGCTTCTGCCGCAGTGGCAGTGATGCTTTGCGGATGCCAGCTCGTCCCGAACCAACCCGAGGCTGTCTTTGTCCTCTACAGGGACCGCATGAAAACACAAAACTTGGACGAGGCTCGCTCGCTCCTCTCCAATGATTCAAGAAGACTGGCCCTGGAACTAGCCGCGGAACATAAGCTCCAGCAATCACCGGAATCTTTGGCCCTACTCAACGCTCTGGACCCCGCCGCCGCGCCCGTGGTCATGAAATCGGACGAAATGTCCGCTTTGTTGCAGCTAAGAACACTTAAGGGAGGACTGAGACTAGTCCGCCTGATACGAAAGGATCCCAATTCTCCTTGGAAGATCGACATGTCAGAGGAACTGCGATCTCTACAGTCTTTTCTCGAAGCACGCGGGACTCTGGATATGATCCGAGAGCAGGCGGGTGAATATGCGGCCACATATAAGGCGTTCAGTAATCAACTTGAGAAGATGCACATAGCCGAGCCGCCGTTGCCCAAGCCAGCGACCTTGAAGCCAACGGCCACGAAACCCGCGGCCCCGAAACATGCCAGGAAACCCAAACCCCAAGCGAAAGTTAACACCAAAACCAAAAAACAAAAATGACGGGGCAAGCCGGCTTGGTTTCGCTGTAGTGGACGATCCTAGGCCAAGTTGCCGCAGCGTTCCTCTCTTGAATCCCTTCTTGACCAGCGGCAATCACCATGTTATCGATGTGTCTGTCATTATGGAGGGAAAATGTTCGCAAAGCTGGTAGGCGGGGATGACGCCGCGCACCTTTTGGACCTCAACGATAAGGCTGAATTGAAGCAGAATTTGGCTGAAGGGTTGCTCAAACCTGCACAAGAGGGTCCCAAGGGTCCGCGGTTTCTCGTAGCAGATATTGTCGTATGTAAGTTGGCCCAGGTGATCGCTCATGTGGGGGTGAGTTCACATAAGGCCACGACATATGCAGAAGCAATTCTCGGTACGCGGCTGCAGGCTCACGACAAGAATGTTGTGGATTGGATCGAAAACGAGGCCCAGGAACTCTTTTGTTTTATTGCAGATAATGAGTTAACGAGGATCTTTCTGAGGAATAAAGACGATTCCAAAGAGGTGGACGTGGGGGCAATCAAACCGGTTTTGTTTCCGATCACAAAGTGTGAGATCAACGTCTTTCGCGTAATCAGGCCTGTGGTTTTCAGGGCGCGGCAGCTGCTCGGATCAAAATGAAGAGATCGAGGCGGTGTGCGTAAAGTATTGGCTCCTCCTCTATCTTCCTGTTACGCACCCCTTGATATCAATGGCTTTCATTACTGATTCCAGTTGCTTTTTGACGGCCGCCTTTTTCAGCTTGTAATTCTTGATTCGGTCCATGTTGCCTGCATCAATGGCTGAGCCCAAGACGGTGTCTACGGTCTTCAAATCTTCTTGATAGACTTGGGCAATCCGAATCAGTTCAGTGCAGTTCTTGACGATCAACTCTTCGGTGGGAGCGGCGCCCGCACTAAACGTTGCAGTAAAGGACACAACGACTATCGTCATCCAGAATCCTAGCCGCTTTTGCATTATCGATTCTCCTTTCCCTCAAGCACGATTGACCGAGACCAGCCGGGCCCCTCAATGACACGACCCGCCAAGCCCCGTCAGGGTCCCTCTTATATCACAATGGAGCGCTGGCACAAGGCAATTTTCGGCGCGTAGTGACCCTTTATTTTGGGCAATGGCTCTATCACTCGGACTCCTCTATAAAACCTGGCCTCCAGTCAGGAAACTTCAATCCCCTGAACTCGCCGCTCGAAAGTCTGAAACAAATAGTTCGAGGACGGCTTTTTTCGGCCTGAAGCTCCTTCATCCGGACATCTATCCACTCCCAAGCTGACTTCATCGTGTCGAGCGTCCCCGGGGGCGCGGACATGGTTCTGACCTCGCCATCGTCCCACCCAAATGTTACTGCGCCCCGCTTCATGCTGTCGAGTATCTCTTTATCCCAGGGTGAATCACCCGTGCTCATGGTTTCCTCCCATCCAGCGGCCGATGAATTGAGACGAACAAGTCTATCTGAATATGAATAGCCGGCAAAGAGAAAAAACTGCCAGAAAAATGAACGCCACGTAGTCCCTCGCGGCAAAATGTAGAGGCTTATATTCCGATCTGGGCTTCCCGGGCCGAAAACCTCGGGCAGTCATCGCGACGGCAAGCAGGTCGCCACGTCTGAGAGTACTCATCAACGCAGGGACCAGAACAGCGACCAGCTTCTTGGATCTTGCGGTAATCCCACCCTGCCCGAATTCGACTCCCCGAGACTTCTGAGCCTCAATGGTGGTCCGCAGCTCTTGTTGTAGTACCGGCACAAAGCGCATCGCCAACAACAGTACCACACCGGCTTCCTCCACTGGGACGCGAAGGCGTTTCAAGGGCCGGACTAGTCGCTCTGAACCTCTGGTCAGGTCCCGCGGGGTGGTCGTGAAGGTCAAGATCATAGATAGGCTGATTGCTTGCAGAAGCTGAAGCGAAAGCGTCAAACCGGTGTGCAAACCCTGCTCTGTGATGGGTAGCTCCCATTGGTGAACCATAACGGATTGACCGCCAGAGTTGAAGACCATGTTGATCCCCGCAGCGATCAACAGCATCCACGAGAAGCGGAGCAAGCCCCACCACCAAACCCTCCATCCGACCCTACACAGGGAAATGAGGCTCATCACCGGGCAGCAAATTATGAGCAGGCCAACGCCGGTATGGGTTGAAAATACTCCAGCGAGCAGCACGATCAGGCCGACTAACTTTGTCCTCGGGTCGAGTCGATGCAGCACCGAGTCACCGGGAATGTACCCGCCGATGGACACATCCTGAATCATGATGGTCATATTACTGTTTCCGCCTGCTCCGTGCCCTGTCCTACTCAAAAAGTCCAGTCCGGGTGAAAACCCGACCATACAAAGGGTGACTATACAGGAATTTTATGTGTATTGCTTGACTCCCGAGCCGATGATTCCAGTTCGGAAGGAGAGGTTCGATGGCGTGCCCACACAAATGCGCCCCCGGTAGGATTCACTGTCCGGGTGGTAAGTGTCATTGCACTTGTGAGGCACACTTTCCAGCTTGCCGTCAGCCAAGCCAAGGAACAGGCAGACTGGAAAGCCCGCTCCACGTAAGTGAATGTTCACTGCTTCCGAGATCTCACTCTTGACCATTCTGAGCAAAGGCGCTAGTCTTTTATTCAGTGACACATTGCCGCCGGCAGAGCGGCTTTTCAGGCCTCAATGAGACCGTGAAGTCGTTCCAGATAGTCGAACTCAGCGAGATCATGACACAAGATGTTTTTGAAAATCTGACGGTACTCAAAAAAGGGAGCACCCAATATCCGAACAGCCCCGAAAAGGCGAAGCTCGATAACTTCCCCAACAAATACGCGTGTCGTGACTACACCATAGAATTCGATTGCCCGGAATTCACCAGCCTATGTCCGATAACAGGGCAACCTGATTTTGCAAGGATCAGCATTACCTACATACCAGACCTCAAATGCATAGAGTCAAAGTCATTGAAACTATACCTCTTTTCCTTCCGAACCTCAGGCATGTTTCACGAAGAGATCACAAATAGGATACTTGATGATCTGGTAGCGGCCTGTGAGCCCAGGTGGGCACGCGTACGGGGCGTGATGAATGCCCGCGGGGGTATCTCCATAGAAGTGACAGCGGAGTATTCCAAGTCCGGCTTCAAACGGTAACGCCCAGGCCGAACCGGGCCACTGACACCTCGCTGGCTCGCCATCTATCTGAAAAGGGACACGGGGAACCCAGGAGGCAACAAAGGACCCAGCAAGAGTCCGGCCGTGACAATCCCACCGAAAGCGATGATCCTGAGTAACACATTCCTGGTGCGGACCATGGGTGTTGGCGAAAGTTTCATCGAGACTGGCACCAAGCCCAACAGGATGTGAAAAAACCAGCTTAGCTGAGGATGCAGGAGACCGTCTACCACCTGGTAATGAAGAAGCGCGCCGGAAATCGGCAATAGAAGCACCAGCGGACGGAATATGAACTCAGCAGGCGGGTGAAAAACCATTCGCAGGAGGTTGAAGAGGAGAAAGATAACTGAGGCTGTATAAATTATAGTAAACGGAAATCCGAGATCGGCCAAAAATGTGAAGAACATGTTTTCGGAGGTCTTCAAGCGGATCGTCCATTCAATAAAAGTCTCTTTGGAGATATGCGGATACCTGGGCTGGTACGTCGCTAGGATTTCGCCCCTGGGAGCCAGCAGACCTATGCCCAGCAAAGGGTGATCGGTGGCAACCTTCCAGGAGAAGAAGATGTTCTCTGCCCTGTAAGCTACCGATTCGCCTTGTTTTCCCCATTTTTTGACCAAATTAGGATTCTCATAAAAGAAGTAGTTACCCGTCACCATCGAAGCCACAAACATTACTGCTAAAAGAATGACAATTTGCTTGAGCCGCCATTCCCAGAGTACCGCGGCAAAAAGGCAAAGGATGATCGGAATGACCACGGCCGATCCCATTGCAGCCGTCCTGGCCCCGAACAAGAGTATTGTGTAGCTTCCGAAAAGTAAGAGGACCGCAATGGCCACAGCCAAGCGAGACCGCGCGCTAAGCAGGGCCAACGGGGCAAAGGAAAGGAGAATGAGCCGGTCCGCTACAGGATGCCAGTGCGAATCAACGAATTTGTAAATGCTGCCGTTTATTGCCATGCTGGCTGCGCTCAGAACGAGTATCCCGCACAACGTGAATACGCACAACCACTCGAAAATGCGCTGCCTTTCATGAGAGGCAAGAAGGATTCTAGCGCACCAAAATCCTCCGAGTCCTGCTGCAAGGACAGTAAAACCTCTCACTGAGGAAGGTCCCGGTGTAAGGCTAAAGAGCCCGCTTAACACCACCAGGACGAGTAGCACCAAAGATATCACGATCTCCAGCGGTCTGGCGCAGACCGAATCTTTTCTCCGGAAAGCAAGGGCAAGAAGGAGACTCGCTGCACACAAAATCGCAGAGAAAACATTGGCCCGGTCGCCTGGAATGACAATAACATACGGGCTAAGGAAAGCCAGTTGCAGCGATGTCAAGCAGAAGACTATCCAAGCGGCTTTTTCGCCTATTGAGGCTGTTGTGATCCCTCCGGAAACTATACTGGAAACCCTTTCGCTGATCGTCCCCACCTCCTCTTGGCAGCATCGAATTTAACAGTTTACGTCAAGTGGACAGCAAAATGCTAGACATTGTCGCTTAGACCTGTTAACTTTTAACAATATTGGAGAAAGTGGCCTTAGTAATTCTTAGCCTAAAGACCGCAGTAGTCGATTGTCGCGGTGATGACGTATTGCAGCGTCCGCTGCCGATCGCGATTTGGAGCGAGAAGTATGGCGAGTCGGACCGAAATGGCCAGGCAGATGCCCCAGGAGGGAGTCTTTGTTCCTGCAAAGTTGGTAAGCCCGGCTCTATTCGCTCGCCTCTGGACCAATCGCGGGCAAATCCTTTTTGGTCTCGATCTCGCGATTTGCCTCGTCTGCTTCATCGGGGCCTACTATGTTAGGTTCTATCTGGATCTCCCCGGTGACCAGATTTTCGGCCTGTCGGTACCAGTCCCTCCATTAGCCCCTTACCTGAAGGCGTCCGCCCTTTGGGCGGGGATGTGGGTCTTTCTTCTCTGGAAGGACCAAAGCTACCGAAGTGACTTACATTTCTCGACTCAACTAGTCGGACAGATTCGAACGGTCCTGATCACCGGATTGTATGCCACCGGCTTTCTGATGATTGTATCTTTTATGTTCCGCCAGTTGCTGCTTTCAAGGCTGGTGTATGTGACGGTCTTTGTCGTGTCTGGAGCGTTGCTGATTGTCGTGAGAGTCGGTTTCCGCGCTCTGGAACGAAGCCTTGACGAACAGTGCTTTACAGCGTACAGGATTCTGATCGTCGGATGGAACAAGAATGCCGCTGCCCTGGTGGATCGTCTAAGAGAGAGAAACCGCTGCACGCACGTGATCGGCCGGCTTGAATGGGAGAATCGACCGCGAGCGTATCCTGATGACATCCCTATCCTCGGTGTAAGCTCCGATCTTGAGCGGATCTATGACCAGACGCCTTTTGACAAGCTGCTCGTGGTCGGCGGGGGACTGCCGTCCGAAGACGACACGGCAAGCAGAGAAAGCCTTATTCGGGCTCTGAACTTTTGCGAAGAAAAGAACATTTCTTATTACATGGTCCCGGATTTTCTCGACGTGGCTGTAACCCGCACGGAAGTCGGAAGTTTCGCGGGCGTTCCGCTCGTGTTGTTACAGGATTCTGCTCTCCACCCGGCTTATGCAATTGCCAAGCGAGTAATGGACGTCGGAATTTCTGTCGTGACACTGGTTCTAGGGCTTCCACTCTGGTTGGCAATAGCACTCCTCATCAAGCTGACCAGTAAAGGGCCGGTTTTCTACGCGCAGGAGCGAATGGGGATGTACGGAAAGCCTTTTCCAATGTACAAGTTTCGCTCCATGGTGCCCGATGCTGACGAACAGCTCAGAAACATCATAGACTTAGACAGGTTGGCAGAGCCGGTCTACAAGATTCCCCGAGATCCGCGAGTAACTTCGATCGGCAGATTTCTTCGACGATCGGGCCTAGACGAGATTCCTCAGCTTATCAATGTCTTGCGGGGAGATATGAGCGTCGTGGGACCAAGACCCGAGTGGGTTGGACTCGCGGAAAGGTACGAACCGTGGGAACGGCGAAGGCTCAAGGCCAAACCGGGCATCACAGGCTATCAGCAGGTTATGAGCAGGGGAGACCCATCACTTGCCAAGCGGATAGAATTGGACCTTTATTATCTCAAACACCAAGGCTTTTTCCTGGATGTGTACATCATGTTAAGAACAATACTTGTGGTCTTTAGAGGGGATGGGATTGATTGAAAGGAAGTTCATGGCCGGAAATAATGGGACGGAGGGCCTCCGTAAATTAATGTCTGTCGCTGCCACGACAATTGGTTAAAATGGCATTACTAATGTGACGCCCTATTACCTCTGCGGCCAGCTTGTTTCCCGCGATGTTCCAGTGGGTGTCGTTTGGCTTGTAAAGTGGCTCTCGAGTGGAAGCCTGTTTGAACGGCTCCAGTAAATCAAGTTGTTTGACCTCCATATTTTCAAGTTCGTGGGACAGCATCTTGTTTGGGAGTGCAAAGTCAAACTGATCCGGGCTATGATTGGATGTAGTCACAACTTCCAATTGCACTGCGGCGTTCACTTGCACCTCATCGGGGATTATAACGACCAGTAGATCTATACCTCTGGCACGGCATATTTCTTTCATCTCCCGCAACGGGGTGGTAGCCCAGTCGAATAAGCCCTGAAACTTGTCGTAATTCTTGACAAAAATTCGACTTCTCCCCTTTTCACAGTGCATGTACGCGTCATCCGTCAAAGTCCGTTTGTCATCCTCATATACCGACTTTCCATTGTAAATCTGGCCCTCGTAACTGCTATGGAGGTCATAGACAAATTTCATCAATGAAGCCACATACGAATATGAATAGACACTCCTATCGTTCGGCAGAAAATCATTCCCGATAAAGAAGCAGACCATCACCAGATCGGGCTTAAACTCCAGGCCTTCATGGACCAAGACCGAAAGATAGTCTTCAGGGTCAAGCCACGGAATACCCATGTTCATAACCTCTACCTTGCCACAGTGGCTGAGTTGTTTTTCCAATAGCGTCAAGAAATTGAACCGGTACGGCACCACTCCAAAGGCGAAGGAATCTCCAAGCCCCAGAATCCGGTACACGTTGGGCTCTTTCTCCTTCTTCCGCTCCACATCCTTGAATCCTCTGGAATTCAGGCGAAAGTCATAGTCGTCGGCAAAAGGCTTGCCACGAAAACGATTATAGGAGTTCTCGTAAAAGATATATGAGGGATAAATTTTGTGGCATAATCGCAGCGCAATTTCCGCTAAAGAAAGTGTTATGAGAGATACTATTGCTATATTAATCAGAATCTTAAGGATCTTAGAAAATCTTCTAGCCACCAGATCATTAGCTCCTTCTAAAGTCCCCGGACTTAAGTCATCATACGAGCCAAGAAGAAACCGCCCATTTACATTCGGACTTCTAGGGCCGGGTTCGCTTGGCGGTGCGAAGAGCATTCTTAAATAAGGTCGCCCATTTCCAAATGTCCAGGCTTATGAGGACCGACGCCCTCCGAATCGGCCCCATCCTAGCAAAACAGTTCTTACGATAGAACATCTTCGTGGACCTGAAAAGTTCTCGGATCATGGCGGAGCTTTTCGGGTTGCCGCTCTGGCCTTTCAAATGTACTGTGGAGGCCACAGGGTGGTAAACGACTTTCCAGCCAGATCTCCCGAAACGAAAGCACCAATCGAGGTCCTCGCAGTACATGAAGTAGTCCTCATCGAGAAGGCCGACCTCCTCGACAGCTTCACGCCTCGCGAACATGAAAGCCCCGTTGATCGCATCCACCTCGCAGGTTTTGTGCTCGTCCAAGTACGTGAGATTGTATCCAGCCAGCAGACGGCTTTTCGGAAACCACTGACTCAGTCCGGAAGCGCGGCAGAATCCGTCCCAGAGTGAGGGAAAGGCGCGGCGACAAGCCAAATCCAACGATCCATTCTGCGTAACAAGCTTGCAAGACACCATGCCGACATCTCGCTGCTCGTCCATTAGCGCGACCATTTTTGCCAGTACGTCCGGTTCAACCACAGTATCGGGGTTCAGCAGAAGAATGTACCCGCCGGTACACACCCGGACCGCCTGATTATTGGCTCGGCTGAACCCGACATTCGTCTCGTTGACCATGACGGTGCAATTGGGGAATTTGCTGTGTATTGCATCCACTGTCCCGTCGGTAGACGCGTTGTCCACCACAAAGACTTCCATCTCAACGTTGCCGACGGAGCAGTAAAGAGAACGAAGGCAACTGAGAAGTATTTCCCTGGTGTTATAACTGACTATAATAACTGAGATCCTAGTCATCGCTCTCTTTGTCGAGCCGTCCGTGCGGACAGCATCTCTTCTATAATGCACTTGAATTCAGTCCACAGCTTCTCCCGAGTAAACTTAGCGGCTCGTTCTTTCCCAAGCCGGACGAGTTCGCCGGCTAGCTCGCGGTCCCTCAGAATGCGGACCACCGCGGTGCCCAGCTCCTTGGCATTGCCCGGTGTGTGAAGTAGTGCCGCTGGTGGGTTCCCTACAATCTCGAGGGGTCCGCCAGTTGCTGGTACAACCAAAGGGGAGCCGTACCAAAGGGCCTCAAGCACGGTCAGTCCAAAGGGTTCAGGGGGATCGGTGGTGCAGGACACGACTACGCTCGCGGCTCGCATGAGGACATCCAGGTCCTTAACGTACCCGGAGAAAATTACTCTTGCTGACAGACTCTCTTCGCGGATGCGAGTGCGAAGTTGCTCGGGATACTTTTCCCGGCCCCTCCCCCTTACGACGTCACCCACAAAAAGGATTACGGCGTCAGGAACCGCCGCCAAGATGTCAGGTGCGGCCTCCACGAGAACGTGCTGGCCCTTCCATGGCTCCATGCGAGCAGGCATGAGCACCACGCGCGCTGACTGACCAATATCGAATCGCTCGAACGGATTGGCCTGGCAATCATGGATTCCGCGGTTGATGTTTTCTTCGTGCCAATCGTAAAGAGTTAGGACACGGTCCTGAAAGCGTCGCACGTCATAGAAGTTTGAGAGACGGACTGCTTCGGAGACACACAGCACTCTATCCGTGGACCACGCCAACAAACTCATGTAGCCTCGACGAATCCACGAAGGGAGTCTGAATATAAACCGCAGGCGCATTATCCTGGGCAAGCCAAGCAATCGTCCTGCGAGCGTGGCAGGCAATTCATTAAAATCGTTGGCAAATACTAGGTCAACCCTCTCGCGTGAGAACAACCGCATGAGGCGCACTGTGGTTACGCAGAGTGCGAGCAGCCACATAGGATAAAAGAAAGGGTTCCGAGACTTCGAGAGACGAGGCATAGGAACCTGGTGAACAGCGATCCCATGTCTCTCGTAGAGCTCCCAGATCATGTTGTGCCGCGAAATAACCACCAGCGTATCGTACCCTGCGTCATTGCAAGCACAAACAACGCGCCACATTGCCAGGTCCGAGCCACCTACGTCATCGTTATTGCTGTGAACAAATGCAATTGTTGACATAACGAATTCTGAAGGTTGCCCCGGCAGCGCGGCAAAAGTCCGGTTGGCCGGCATGCATCGAAGCAACGGCTCCAGATCTTTCTTATCTCCTCACATCTTGGTCCACACCGGAGGTCTACCGGTCAAGACCCTGTACAGATCCACCGCGTGTCTGGTAATTCTGTCCCCTACTAGTCTCGCCAACCAGTATTTCACGAAGATCTTGCAGTAGAACCCGACCCAACTGGGCCCGTAGGGAAAAATCCCGTTCCTCTGGCGTGCTCTGGCGGTTTCCTCAGCAACGGTGAGCATCATGTCCCATCGCGTACTTGCCCCCCCATACGTGACTCCCTTGACTATCAGGTTGGACAGAAAACATGCCTGTCCGTTCTTCAGTTCACGCAGCAACAGGTCGTAGTCGGCACAAATCTGGAAAGACTCGTCAAACCTACCGTGATCGTCAAAGATGCCGCGAAAGTGGAACACGGCCGGGTGAGGTATGGACATTTTCTGGCTGAATTTCGGTCCTGCCTTTTGCCAGGAGTCTCCTTTGATTTCGAGCACTTCGCCATCGGTGGAAACAACGGCTTCTTTACCGTACACAATCCGAATACCCGTGCCGCAATCGCGGATTCCCTTTGCCACCTCGGCCAACACGTGGGAATCCATAAAATAATCGTCTGCACCTAGAAAGTGTATCCAGTCACCCGTGGCATGCTCCAGGCCTTTGTTCCAGGCATGGTAGATGCCCCGGTCGGGCTTTGACTCCCAGTAGTCAATAAGATGGTCATTCTGACAGAGAATATCGACGCTTCCGTCGGTAGAGCCTCCATCAATAATGATCAGTTCTTTGCGCGGATAGGTCTGATTTCCGACACTGTCAATGCAGCGTTGCAGAGTAAGTGCCCGGTTGTGCACCGCTACAATTATCGAAATGTGCGGTTGCTGGTGCATGAAAGTCCGGCTTGCTCCATCAAGGGAAACCTAATTATTCTTGATACCAAGATTCGAGTATGGTTATCCTAACACAAATCGCAGCAAATGTCAGTTCGCGCAGGTGAGACGAGTGCTTGGGAAGAGGGTCGATGCTTGACTCGATTGCCCCATCGTGTTACCAGTAAGCTGTTTTCCTTGTGCATAGGAATGTCTTGATACAATTTGGAAAGTGTCTTTATGGATTTGGTTTCTGATAAACGAGCACTCGTTACTGGCGTGACGGGTCAAGACGGCGCCTACCTTATAGAGTTCCTGCTCAAGAAAGGTTATCAGGTTTGTGGGGTAAAGAGGCGTGCGTCTCTGATCAACACTCAACGGATCGATGGCCTGTACCAAGATCCTCACGTGGATGACCGCCATCTGAGTCTGGAATACGGCGATATGACCGATTCCACCAATCTGATTAGGATAATCCAACAGTTTCAGCCTACGGAAATCTATAATCTCGCGGCGCAGAGTCATGTGATGGTGTCGTTTGAGACTCCCGAATACACAGCAAATTCAGATGCGCTCGGCACGCTGCGCCTGTTGGAGGCTATCCGGATCCTGGATCTGGGGAAGAAGGTTCGTTTTTACCAGGCTTCGACAAGCGAACTCTTCGGCCTCGTGCAGGAGACGCCTCAGAGGGAAACCACACCGTTCTATCCAAGAAGCCCATACGCCGTGGCCAAATTGTACGGGTACTGGATAGCGCGTAACTACAGGGAAGCATACGGTTTCTTTACTTGCAACGGGATACTTTTCAATCACGAATCTCCTATGCGAGGAGAGACCTTTGTGACCCGGAAGGTCACTCGCGCAGTGGCTCGCATCAAGCTTGAGATGCAGGATTGCCTCTACCTCGGGAATCTGAACGCCAAACGCGATTGGGGATTCGCCGGCGACTTCGTTGAGGCGATGTGGCTCATTGTACAGCACCATGAGCCGGACGATTTCGTTGTCGCCACAGGGGAGAACCATTCTGTCAGAGAATTCGTGGAACGTGCGTTCAGAGAAGTAGGGATCGCCATGGTCTGGCAAGGGGAGGGTGTTGAGGAGAAGGGTATCGACGCCGAGACGGGCCGGACGCTGGTCGCTGTGGATCCCCGATACTTTCGGCCCACCGAAGTCCATGAATTGCTTGGAGACGCCGCAAAAGCCCGAGATCTGCTGGGATGGAAACCACGGGTCACTTTTTCCGAGTTGGTCAGACGCATGGTCGTGGCTGACCTCAGAGAGGCCGAGAAGGAACAGCTTTGTCGGACCGCAGGCTTCCAATAATGGACCGCAATAAGCCATCGCCTAGAATTTATGTGGCAGGCCATACGGGGATGGTGGGGTCTGCCATTTGCCGACGTCTCATTCGGGCCGGATACTCGGTTATTAGTCCCACCTCAAGAGTGGACCTCTGCGATCAGAAGGCCACTCTCAAATTGCTGGACGAATTGAAGCCTGATTGGGTATTCCTAGCCGCGGCCAAGGTCGGGGGCATTCAAGCCAACAACACATACCCCGCTCAATTCATCTACAAAAATCTTATGATCCAAACCAATCTCATTCATGCCTCGTACTTGAATCGCGTAAAGAAGCTCCTTTTCCTGGGAAGTTCGTGCATCTATCCCAGGCTGGCCCCTCAACCGATGAAGGAAGAATACCTGCTCAGCGGGTATCTGGAGCCCACCAATGAGCCTTACTCTGTAGCCAAGATAGCGGGCATCATCATGTGTCAATCATACCATAGGGAGTACGGCGCGAACTTCATATCCGTAATGCCCACGAATCTGTATGGTCCCAACGACAATTTTGATTTGGAGAACTCACATGTGGTTCCCGCACTACTCCGAAAAACCCATGAGGCTCACGAGGCCGGGGCGGACTTTGTCGAGATCTGGGGGAGCGGCGACCCTCTGCGGGAATTCCTGCATGTGGACGACGTGGCCGATGCCTGCCTATTTCTAATGGAGAACTATGATCTTCCTGAAATAATCAATATAGGAAGCGGTGTTGACATCTCGATCCGCGATCTGGCTCTCTTGCTCAGGGACGTCGTCGGATTTAAAGGAGATATCCGCTTCAACTCGAGCATGCCAGACGGCATGCCAAGAAAGCTTCTAGATGTGAACCGTATCTCTGCACTCGGTTGGAAGCCAACGTTTTCGCTGCGCGAAGGACTCGAATCCACCTATCAATGGTTCCGGGACAATCGAAAGAGCTTACGGCAAAGCTGACATCGACTTGATGGGAAGCTCTTCTCCGGTGCCTTACGACTTTTCCCCTCCCGTCTCCGCCGTGACGGCCAATAGGCTTTCAAGCTGTCGGCCGAGAGCTGTGAATTGTGCGAGCATCCCGAGATAGCTCTTCACCCTATCGTGTAGCCCCGATTTAAGACTTGCAGAAATTTTTCATCAGCGTTGCCAGTGTTTCTCAGCACGGATACATGTTCCGCGATCATGCCTTGCCTGTTGAGTCGGAGCCATTTCAAACATTCACTCTGCCGAACATTATGACAACGACAAATTGTTTAGAGACATGGTCATTTCGAGCTTGGCCATGTCACCGATTGGAGTTATAGTCTGGTGGATCCCGTTTACTTTACCCAAATTGCCTTAGTACTCTTCAGTCTTGGAACAGATGCTGAATCGTGCCGGGATGTCATCGGGCTGCCGGTGACAGGTTCCCTGGGCTGAAAGGAGATCATCATGGATAACCTATCCTTTGGTGTCACCATGACTGTGGTCGGAATGGGTGGCACTTTTTTAACGATCGGGATCATTATCCTGGGTATGAATATGCTCAAGATAGTTTTCCCTTTGTCGAAGTCCCCCGAGTCTTCGGAAGGCTCACCGCGCTGAGGAGCGCGAACAATGTACGAAGGGATTATAGCAGGTCTGTCGGGTCTTCTGGAGGGAACTCGATTCCTCATGTCAAAGGGCGGGCCCAACTTGGTGATGATGCTGGTGGCCGCCGCCCTACTGTATTTCGCCATCAAAAAGGACGTGGAACCGCTCCTTTTGCTCCCAATCGGGTTCGGCTGTTTTCTCGTCAACATGCCGCTCAGCGATGTGATGGACCCGGGAGGAGTGCTGAAATTCCTCTACGATATCGGCATAATTACCGAGATCTTCCCTCTCTTGATCTTCGTTGGGATCGGAGCCATGACCGATTTCGGGCCGCTGCTGGAGAACCCGAAGATCCTGCTCTTCGGCGCAGCAGGGCAGTTTGGAATCTTCCTCACATTGTGCTTGGCTCTTGCGCTGGGATTTTCTCAGTTGGACGCTGTATGCATCGGAATCATCGGCGCCTGTGACGGTCCCACAGCGATATACGTGACATCTCGGTTCGCTCCGCATCTATTAGGTCCGGTTTCCGTGGCGGCATATTCGTATATGGCCCTTGTACCGATCATTCAGCCGCCCATCATGCGTGCGCTGACGAGCCAGTCCGAGCGAAAGGTACGTATGCAAGTCAGCAAATCCGGCGTGTCGCAAAATACTCTAATCCTTTTTCCCATACTGGTGACTGTGCTCACAGGTCTCATAGCGCCGAAAGGTCTTCCCCTGATGGGCATGATCATGCTGGGCAACTTCATGAAAGTTAGTGGTGTGGTTGCCAGGCTCAGCGGCGCCTCTGAAAACGAGATCGCCAATATAGTGACCCTGTTCCTCGGCCTTGCAATAGGCGGTACTATGGAGGGGCATAACTTTCTGAAGCCCGCGACACTGGCCATTTTCGGCCTGGGATTCGTCGCGATCTGTCTCGACACAGTTGCGGGTGTCTTTTTGGGCAAGATTATGTGCTTTATATCGGGTGGAAAGATCAACCCGCTAATCGGCGCGGCGGGGATCTCGGCCTACCCGATGGCGGCACGCGTCGTACAGGGCGAGGGCTGGAGAGCCGACAAGCAAAACTACCTTCTCATGCACGCGATGGGAGCCAACACCGGCGGCCAGATAGGCTCTGTCATGGCAGCGGCGATTATGCTCGCGGTTCTGAAAGGCATGGGACTGATATAGCAGTGCCGTTTGTCAGCGGAGAGTAGGGATGTGATATGGGAAGCGTTTCCGCCTAATATTGCTTCTCAGGTTACGCTTCCCCTCAGAACCGATTGGTAAGCTTGTTTTTCTGGAGCTTTCCCATGGCGTTTCGTGGCAAGCAGTCAACGAAGAACACCATCTTGGGGCACTTGTAGCTCGCTAGGCGGCTTTTGCAATAGGTTATGAGGGATTCCGCCGAAAGCTCGGTATGTGATTCATTGGGAACTACGACGGCCGTCACTTTTTCTCCGAAGTCTACGTCCGGCAAGCCTATGACCGCGGCTTCCCTTATAGCCACATGGCCCTCCAAAACGTTTTCCACCTCCTTCGGGTAGACGTTGTAGCCTCCGGTAATGATCAGTTCTTTGGCTCGTCCCACCAGATACAGCCGTGCGTTGTCTTGGGGGTCCTGGTAGCCGAGGTCTCCTGTTTTGAGCCAATTGTTCTCAAAAGATCCCGCGGTCTTCTCGGGCATCTTCCAATAACCCTTGAATACATTGTCCCCGCGAACCCAGACTTCTCCAACATCCCCGGGTGAGACGTCTTCCCCACTTTGAGAAACCACACGGATTTCTACTCCCGGCAGCGGATGTCCAACGCTCTTGGCTTTTCGCTCGTTCGGATCAAGCCTGTTTGAGGCGATCATGCCCGCTTCGGTCATTCCGTAACGTTCCAGGATGCGGAAACCTGTTTGATGCTCGAAGCGGTCGAACTGCGCTTCCAACAAGGGGGCCGAACCGGAAATGAACACACGCATGGTATTCAATTCGCGCTTAGTATTCATGCTTTCCCACTGGTTCAGCAGCCTTTGATACATGGTAGGAACACCCATGAGCAGCGTACACTTCTCTTTCTCAATGGTTTCCCATATTCTGGCGGGATCGAACTTTTCGTGCATTATTATAGTCGCTCCCGCGTAAATGCCTCCATGAAGCGCGACAAAAAGGCCATGCACATGAAATAAAGGAAGCGCATGGAGGAGCACGTCCCGGTCCGTCCATCCCCAGATCTCATGCAAAGCCGTCATGTTCGAAATCAGATTCTTATGGGTGATCATGGCGCCTTTGGGCCTTCCGGTGGTACCGGAAGTGTAGCAGATTACTGCCACGTCGTCCGCGCCCGTGGGATACTGCCTCATGTATCCCCGCGGAGCCTTTTCCAACTCACAGTCAAGAGACAGGGCTTCGCCGCCCTCAGTGGAGTCCACGAGAACGATTTTGAGGCCAGTGAGCTTCTTTAGTTTCTCCTCTGCCTGCGTGAACCGCTGCCGGTCTGTAAAAAACAACGAGCTGTCGGAATCCGTCAAAAAATACTCGATCTCTTCGGCCTTATAGTCGGTATTGAGCGGCAGAGCTATTGCTCCAACGGATAGAATCGCCAATTCGAGGAAAATAAACTCCATTTGCTTGGGGAGCTGAATGGCTACGCGGTCCCCCGGTCTTACATTCAGGCGGGCCAGCATGGCCGAATATCGCTCCACCTCTCTGTCTAGGTCGTCGTATGCGTGAACAGCATTCTCGAAAATTATCGCGGGCCTGTTACCGCACCGTCTCGCTACATCGGACAGCTTCCTTGCAAGATTCATCCGTCGCCTCCTTAGGCTCCGCATATTATCCCGCCTCGGCCTTTGCCTGTATGAGCCACGGTGGCAGACCACCATATTGCAAGACGAAAAGGCAGAGGTTCCCGTTTATGACAGCGTTTATTTGATCGAGACCCCCATTACAAGGTCGGGAAACCAGGTTGCAATGCCGGGAACGATACAGAGCGATATCACGGCGAACAGCATGAGGCCGATGAAGGGCATGATTCCCCACATTATCGAACCCAGCGGAACATCCGGGGCGATGTTTTTGATGATAAATATGTTTAGTCCGACCGGTGGGTGAATCAGGCCCATCTCCATCACGATGGTCATGACCACGCCGAACCATATGAGATCAAATCCTGCCGTCTTCAACGGCGGCAAAATGATGGGAGCGGTCATCAGGATAATAGAGACAGGCGGTAAAAAGAAACCGAGCTCCACTACGAGCAGCAATATCGCGGCCAACAGCACCCACCTGGATAGATTCATCGCAACGATCCACTCAGCCGCTGACTGACTGATGTGCAGGTAACTCATCACGTACGAGTAGAGAAGCGACATACCAACAATGAACATCAGCATCGTCGATTCCATCAGGGTGGTCCTGTAGATTACCATAGCATCCTTGGGGCGCCACACTCCGTAGACGATGGCAATCAGCACTAGCGCCAACATGGCCCCGAGACCGGCAGTCTCCGAAGGCGTGGCGTACCCGCCGTAGAGCGCCACCATGACACCGATGAGCAGTATCACAAAAGGCAGGACCCGCGGCAGAAGCCGTAGCCTGTCGGCCAGTGTCAGATTATCCTTGCGTAGATATTCGGACCATTGGCCACCTTTCTGGTACGAATCGAGGGCCGCCTTGTACTCAATCTTGTACCTCCAGACTGCATAGATCGAGAACAGAGTGATGAGCAGGAGCCCCGGACCGATACCGGCAAGGAACAATCGGCCCAGAGATTGCTCTGCGGCAACAGCGAAGAGTATCATCGTGATGGAAGGCGGAAGCAGGATACCGAGAGTACCTCCGGCTGCGATGAGGCCACATGCGAAGCGCCCCGAGTATCCTCTTAGACGCATCTCTGGAACACCCATGCTGCCAATAGCCGCGCAGGTCGCCGGGCTCGATCCAGCCATTGCAGCAAAGAGCCCGCACGCAAAAACATTGGCGATACCTAAACCGCCCGGTATCTTGTGCATCCAGGCATGGAGCACGGAATAAAGATCGGCCCCGGCGCGGGATTTTCCAATGGCCACGCCCTTGAGTATGAACAACGGGATCGATAGCAGGGTAATGCTCGACATCTCTTCAAAAACGTTCTGAGTAATCGTATCGAGCGCTGACGCGGGCATGAAGAAGTACATGAAAGCAGTGGCAACCAAGCCGAGCGAAAAAGCGATCGGCATACCCGAGAACATGACCAGCAGCGTGACCGCTCCGTAGAGAATGCCTATTGTTCCGACGCTCATGTGTCCTCCTTTTTCGTCACGAAGTGCGTCGGAATCTGGAGCAGCACTTGCAAAGACAGAAGCGTCATGCCCGTAGCCATTAGCCCATACGGAATCCAAAGCGGCGGGGCAAAGGACGAAGAGGTCGTCTGACCTTCGTGGAGGGCTTCCTGCAAAAGTGTCCAGGACTTCCAGGAAAAGAATGCGCAGAATGCAAATGAACCTATATCCACCAGCAGCCCCCGCACTTGGTTTACAGCCGTAGGCAGGATGCTCGCCAGCGCCTCAATGCCAACGTGGCGACGATACGACTGCGCGTAGGCGCCGCACATAAAAATTGCTCCAACGATGAGGAAGGTCGCCGTCTCGTCCTGCCAGTCGGTTGGAACCTTCAGGAAATAGCGCAAGAGCACTCCCAGTGTGAGAACCAACGATGCGGCCAGTATTGCTATGGTCGAGGCCCCAACAATCCAGTCATTGACTCGAGTCATGAGCTGCGTACCCGCCTTCAGTACGCCACGTTCTCCACTTTTCTGCCTTCCGCCATTGCCCTCAATTTTTGACTCGTGGCTCATAACGTCTTCTCCACAAGTTTAATCAGTCGGGCACACCTCTCGTTCTTGTCGGCAAAATCCTTCCAGGAAGTCCGCCGGGCTATATCCTGCCACTTCTTCACCGTTTCGGCAGAAAGGTCATGGACCTGAGCGCCGTGCTTCAGATAAAGCTCTCCAACCGCCTGATCGTCGGCCTTTGCCGAGTCCATGGCAAATTTCTCGAACTCGGCCCCCAGTTCCAGTATCGCAGCCTGCACATCCTTCGGAAATTTTTCAAATACAATGCGCGACATGACCAGCGGCTCGAGCATGAACCAGTATGCCTTGCCGCGTCCTGTTGTGAGGTGTTTGGCGATTTCCTCGAGGCGGAACGAGATCAGGCTTGTGGATGACGTCATGGCAGCATCCATCGCACCGGTTTGCATTGCCTGGTAGATCTCATTTGACGGTAGGGACATCACCGATGCGCCGGCTGCCTTGAGAACCATGTCCATCTCGCGGCTTCCACCACGAATCTTAAGTCCTTTGCAATCCTCCGGTTCGACGACCCCCTTGCTACGGCCGGCGACACCGCCTGCCTGCCAGATCCAGCTCACCATGATAATCCCTTTTTCGTAGAGCACTTCGGACAGCAGCTTGCCGACTTCAGCGTTCTTCCACGAAATTCCCTGCTCATAGGAGGTCACGACTCCCGGCATCAAACCTATGTTAAGTTCGGGAACCTCGCCGCCGGCGTACGAGATGGGGAAGAGCGACATGTCGAGTGCGCCTTTCCGCATCGCACTGAATTGAGCGTTCGTCTTCATCAGGGAGGAACTGGGATAAACGGTAGCCGTCACAGCGCCTTTTGTGCGCTTTTCAATTTCCACGGCGAACATGCGACAGAGACGGTCACGGAAGTCCCCTTCCGTGATTGTGCCACCGGGGAACTGATGAGATATCTTCAGATTGTAGGCAGGTCCTGCATGCGCACAATGAATGAACATTGCCAGCGACAGGGTCACCACCGCACTGGTGATGAATCGCCACCTACTGTGGCACTTGCTCTGAGCCATCCCAGAGGATCCCGAAGCGGCACCCATGGGAAATCGGACTATCAACGCTGTCCTTGCCTTTGTTGACTTTCGCGGCATCTCAACCTCCTTTGCTTCATCGAATCTTAAGACCACGCGAGTGGTCCGGGTCTTGAAACCTTCTAATCCGTCCGATCAGCCTTGTCTTCGTACACGCTTTTCAGCGCTTCGCACTGGTTGATGAGATGCGTCCGCATGGCTCTCTCGGCTGCCGCCGAATCTCTCCGGCGAAAGGCATCGAGCAGTTCCCGATGTTCATTGATGGACGCTTCGAAGCGATCCTGTTGGTATAGCTGGCGATACCTGTAGAGCAGGATTTTTTGCCTCAAGCTGTTTATGACATCGTTCAGGACTTTACTTCCCGTCATCTCCTGAAGGAGGGAGTGGTACTTGTGGTTGACCTCCAGGTACTTTTCGTTGTTTTTTTCTCTAAAATACTTCTCCAATTTCTCGTGGAGCTTCTCCAACTTTCGGAAATCCGCGTCCGTCATACTTTCCGCTGCTTTCCGAGCACATGTGCCTTCCAAGAGGCTCATCACCTCAAACATTTCCCTTATCTCTCTCATTGATGGCTGGGCCACGTAGGCTCCCTTATGAGGCACTAGATCAATGAGCCCTTCGGAGGTAAGCAGGCGCAGAGCCTCCCTGAGCGGCGTGCGGCTCGTCCCCATCGCCTGACTCAACTCCTTCTCGATTATCCGGTCCCCTTTTTGCATGATCCCTTTTCGGATCATCTCCCGAATTCTCTGGGCGACTTCCTGATGCAGCGATTTGATACGAATTTTTGACATGCTAATGAGCGGTTACCAGGTTTGGCGTTTGAGGGACCGAGTCCCCGGGTTCGTCACAAGAAAGAGAGAACCCGATCATCGCGGCCCCAAACAGCTTGTGGGGGGGAAAGATCTTGCTGAAACTATCGACTTACTTAACAACGTGTGCAACGAGAAAGGGGCAAAGTCCCTCAAACTACGACAATGTATCATGTATACAAAATACAATCTGTCAGTCAACAAAAAAGACGACATCAATCGCTTAATACTCTGTTTTACACGGTCGGTGACGAGAGGGCGCCCTCTGCCGCCCGTGGATTCATGGCCGGCACGGAGGCCGGCCTTACCGGTAAAGGTCTCCAGCCACGGGTACCCGACCGATCAGAATGGGTGACCGAATTTAAGAAACGTAGGGCTCAGCTTGAGAACTGACTTACACCCTGATGACGTGGGGGTATTCGGGGCGGGTAACTTCAGACCAGTGTAGAAAAACCCCCGATGGCAGCCATCCACAATGACTTCCGTCGAGGAGGGTCGGTAAAGGCAGGCGCAACCCCGGGGGTCCATCCGGATGGGGCCGCCTCAGAACCAGGCAACGTGTGGGAGCCCAGTACCATTAAAGGTAGTAGATGGGCGGTTGCGGCGGCTTGTCAAGGTCTTCCCACATTATGCCGAATGTCTGTTTGAATAGAGGACCCAATCGTTCGAACAGCTTCTTCCAGTGGCTCGTGCCTTGCTTCAGGCATTCCAGGATCTCGGCCACAAGCTCTCGCAGATTCGCCAACTCTTCCTTTGGCAAGAAAGAAACAGCGCCAAGCCTTAATGACCGGTTCACGTTTTCAATGGTGGTTGCCCTGGCAGTGAGCATCGCGGCGGGCATCTTCCGCTCGCTGGCAGCCTTTAGCAGCTCGAATCCGTTCACCCCCATGATATCCAGGATGATCAAGTCGAACCTCTCCGTTTCAATAAGCTGCTTGGCACCGGCAAAATCAGAAGCGGTTACAACTTCACTGTTGTAGAGGTGTTCCTTGATGAGTTCCAGGACGTCGGGCTCGTCATCCACAGCGAGGATTCTTTTCCCTTTGAGAATACTTTCGTCGGTCATGTTTCCCTCGTCATCTCGATTGGGGCCTAGTGGATTGGCAGCAACCGGAACCGACCCTTGGGAGCCGCGCGCCACCCTCAACTCTCCCACGCTGCCCAGTTCAGGTTTGTTGACGCCGGAATGACCACATGCTAGGGGAGCTTCGCAGGTCTGTCAACATTCATTTGAAATATAGAACCTTTCACCATATACACGGTCTTGCAACGCAGTTGCAGGATGTGCGGATTTGCTACCGACAAGAAATGGACGCATCCGATGCGGTGCCGCCGGTCCATCCAAGTTGATGGTTTCTCTCAGAAAAGCTATAACATGCTGCCGAGACATGACGGTTGGTCTCAAAGCTAATTAACCGCCGGAAGGTCGCCGCCTAAATGAGATGACAACGCTTGGCTCTCTGAAGCCGAGAGGACGGGAGCGAACAAGATGTGGGAAGAACTGAATAAGAAAGCAGTAGACCTCTTTCAGAGCGGGAAGTATTCCGCGGCCGTGGAAATTGCCAAGACCGCATTGGCAGAAGCTGAAAAGGCGTTCGGGCAGGATGATCCCCGTGTGGCGCGAGTGTTAAACAACCTGGCCGAAATGTACCGAGCGCAAGTGAATTACGATGACGCTGAACCGCGTTGGAAGCGAGCGCTCACAATACGGGAAAAGGCACTGGGGAACGATCATCCTGATGTCGCTACGTCTCTGAACAATCTGGCGGGGGCTTATTTCGAGCAAGGTAGATTCTCTGAAGCTGAACCACTCTTTAGAAGGTCAATTTCGATACTGGAAAGGTCCCTCGGCCCTGAACATCCAGATATTGCTACTTCGCTTAACAATCTGGCCGCAGTTAACAGGGCAATGGGAAAGTATCCTGCGGCGAAACCTCTTTATGATCGCGCGCTCTCCATCCTTGAGAAGGCCCTGGGGCCCGATCATCCTGAGGTCGGAACGTGTCTGAACAATTTGGCCGGGTTGTACGATTCCCAGGAACGGTACAAGGACGCGGAGCCCCTGTACCGACGGGCCTTGCAAATAGCCGAGAAAACCTTCGGACCGGATCATCCTCACGTGGCTTCCTCTCTGAACAATTTGGCGGGTACGCTGGTCGGTCTGGGCAATTACACTGAAGCTGAAGTTTTGCTTATTAGAGCGCAAACCATAATGGAAAACACCTACGGGACAAGCCATCCTTATGTGGCTGCCGGCCTTGATAACCTCGCGGAATTCTATGAAGGGACCGGTCGGACCGATGAGGCAAGCAGCTTGAGAGCCCGTGCGCAGGAAATCCGAAAAGGACTGTTGAAAGGGCGCGAGGAGAGGGGTTGACCGTCGAGTATCGACACGGTCCCGACTCTCGCGGAATGCTCCTACCGTGGCCGCCTGCCTGCGGACAAGGAGTCAATTTCAATGCACTTCCCTATAACGGTCCGCTTTCGGGTCACGGCATTCTGAATCGCCAGGCGCAGAATTCATCATCACCAACGGCGTCTGGTGGGCAGTATACGCATTCCGTTTTTATCCGGGGATCTATGCGCTGGGCGAAGCGACTGTACTGAGTTAGGCCCGCTGACTTGCAAGGGTAATCTTCCATTTCTTTACGCCGCCGAGAAGCCTGCACTCGGCATTCGTTGATCGTGAACAACAGGCTTCCGCCCTTCTCCCAGGTAGCCGTATGAGCGCTAATAGTAGAGTAGAGCTCTAGATGCAGGGCTCTCCCCAAAGCCTCCAAACCTCCATTAGGGCTTAATTCCAGATGCTCTGACATCTTGAAAGCTTCGACCTGCCCGAAGTGAGACCAGCAAGTGTCGTTCACCGTCTTCGCCGCGGTCATACCGAGCGAGGATTCCACAGCCTGGAACCAAACCCCATCGCTTGTTACCCAGGTTTTGGCTACATCTTTCAGCAAGAGCAGAAGTTCCTCTCGAGACTTGGACGCGAGCACACGAGGCACGGAGCCTTCCATCTCGATCCCCAGGTGGGGGGCGAGTCTCTGTGCTGCCAAGGGAAAATACTTTGCCAAAACCTCGCTTTCCAATTTCAAAGCCGTTTCAGCTCCGTGATGGTGCATGACCTCAGTGAACCACATGCCGTAATGAACCAGTAGATACCCAAAGAACGTTCCCAGCAGGCGAAGCAGTTCTTCCGTTGGAAGTTCAGTGAAATCCAAACCCGTCTCACAGCATTTCATCAGCAGACCTCTTGAAATGGCCGGAGCGGCCGCCACTCTTTTCCATAAGCCTGATTTCAGAAATCACCATGCTCCGGTCCACTGCCTTGCACATGTCGTAAATGGTGAGGCCCGCGCATGCCACAGCGGTGAGAGCCTCCATTTCGACGCCCGTTCGCGCGGACACCCTGACCGTAGCCTCAATCTCTATAAGCGATTTCTCCTCGTCCGGGAAAAACTCCACTTTAACGGATGTGAGAGGGAGCGGATGAGCAAGCGGGATAAGATCCGGAGTCTTCTTTGCACCCATGATCGCGGCAATACGCGCCACGCCCAGAACGTCCCCCTTTTTTGTCAGGCCCCTGAGGATAAGATCCAAGGTGTCGGGCTTCATGCGGATTTCTCCGCGAGCAACTGCCTCTCTTACAGTGATTTCCTTTTGACCCACGTCCACCATGTGGGCCTGTCCCTTTTCATCAAAGTGGGTCAAATCGGGCATCTTGGCACTCCTATTTTGTTTCCTTGAGCCGATGCAGAAGAGCGGATGCATGGGCCGCAAATCCTTCATATTGTGCCAGAGTGAGGGTCTTAGGAGCCAGGCTTTTGAAACCTTCCTCACTGACCATTGAGTAAGACATGCGCCGTGTGAAGTCTCTGACAGACAACGCAGACGCTGTTCTGGCGAATCCCGATGTGGGGAGAATCGCATTGGGCCCAATCGAATAGTTGGCAAGGGTTCCCGGAGTAAACGGACCCAGAAGCACTTCGCCTGCATACCTGATCTTTTCCAGCATTTCATGCGGATTTCGTGTGAGGATCTGTAGATGCTCAGGGGCAAAACCGTTGATAAACTCCACGGCCTGGTTAAGGTTCTCAGCCAAAACCACGCCGCCGTTTGATTGGAACACTGCTTCACAAAATTCTCGGCGCTGATCGGGTAAGGCCGAGACAAGCTCAGGTATGAGTTCCAATGCTCTTTTCGCCAGCGCCTCATCCGAAGTTACCAGATAAGCAGACGAGTCGGGGCCGTGTTCCGCCTCTATGAGCAAGTCCGTTACTGCCGTGAGCGGGTCCGTTGAGCCATCTGCAAGTACGATAGCTTCGCTCGGTCCGGCCGGGAGACCAGTGTCCACTTCGGTCGAAAGGGTCTGCTTTGCAGCGAGAACGTAGCCTGAGCCGGGCCCGACTATTTTGTCTACGCGAGGTATGTTTGCCGTACCGAATGCAAGCGCACCTACAGCCTGGACACCACCAACAGCGTATATCTCATCCAATCCGATCATCCTGGCGGCTGCAATGGTCGCTGGGTCGGCTTTACCTCCCCTATCCGGCGGTGTCACAACTACAATACGCTCCACCCCCGCCACTTTGGCAGGAACTCCGGCCATCATCATCATCGATGGGAAAGAACCTTTCCCCCGCGGCACGTACAACCCGACCGACGCAATAGGCAACACCTTCTCGCCTGCAATTATGCCGGGGCTGATTTCGATTTCCCAGGAGGGCGGCTCTATTTGACGCTCGTGGAATTTCCTGATGTTGGCTATCGAGACCTCAATGGCTTCGCGCAAGTCGTCCGGCATTGCTTTGACAGCTCTATCCATCTCCTCCAGCGAAATTCTAAATTGCGAAGGGTCAATGTCAGCGCCGTCAAATCGCTTTGTGAATTCCCGGACCGCCTCATCTCCGCGATGACGAACCTCGTTCAGGATGGGGGCCACCTCGGCGATCAAAGTGTCGAGACATACTCCGGTGCGTCGATAGAGTCTCGTGCGCTCTTCGAAACTCATCTCGCTGAGTCGAAAGTAGTTTATCCTCACAG
>JBKQMK010000457.1:0-42087 GCA_052146735.1 Desulfomonilaceae bacterium
AACTCCAAGGGACCTGGGTAATGGTCTCAGGAGAGATGGACGGGAAAAAGGCTGCGGATGAGCACGTGAGCCGGAGCAAAATAATCTATGAAGGGAACAAAATACAGATTGTCGTTCCCAATCAGACTCCGGAGACGATCGTCGCTGAAATCGTAAAGATCGATCCGACGAAAAACCCCAAGGAAATGCATTTCGTTCGCAAGAATGGCCCCAACGCGGGCAAGACCCTCATAGGGATCTACGAATTTGAAGGGGACGGCCAGTACAAATTTGCCTTTGACCCGGTAGGAGCCACGACCCTCAAGGAGTTCGTTACCAAAGAGGGAACAGGACACGTCCGGAATACCTGGAAGCGAGTGAAGCCTTAAAGCGTACCGGGTGTGCACCAACCAATTCGCGAACATTCAATTTCAACATCGCCGGAGTAATGCGCTCTGCTTGCTCCGGCGTGGATTCGTGCATACAATGGGTTCATGAAATATGAGTGGGACCGCGACAAGGCAGAGAAAAACCTCCAAAAGCATAAGATAGACTTTGCCGATGCTGTGACCGCTTTGGACGATGAAGCTGCCCTCACATTGGAAGACCGAGATTCATACGAGGAGCGCTTCGTGACAATCGGGATGGACGCCGTTGGCCGAATTCTAGTCGTGGTTTACAATTGGCGTGGCGAGCGTATCCGCCTCATTTCCGCCCGGAAGGCAGCTCGGAGTGAGCGGAAACAGTATGAAGGAAAAGAGCCATGAAGAAAGAATACGATTTTAGCAGAGGTAAGCGGGGGGCGGTTGTTCCGGTTCCGTCGGGAAAAACAAACGTAACGATTCCATTGGACGACGACGTTTTGGAGTGGTTTCGCACTCAAGTTCACGAAATGGGCGGAGGCGACTACCAAACTCTCATCAACACTGTTCTACGCGAGCATATACTACGGTGCAGAGAACCTTTGGAGGAAACGCTGCGGCGAGTGATACGCGAAGAGATGTCTACGCACGCGTGAGCTGGACGAGAGCTTTCGTGAAGATGGGGACGACTCCATCAGCGAGGATGAATGCACCTGCAACTCTCTAGGTAATGGCTTTTGCCTCAGGAATCTCGCCGGCAAGCCCAAACGTGTTTTGAATCCCTGTGAACATGGTCGAAGAAGCTGGAACTAAACAAGATACGTGCAGTGTCTTCGGAACCTGGGCTGTTAGTCTCCCTTAAGCACACAAGCGAAATCAATCCCCGGAGCTATTTCGATCTCTACTCCGGTGGTGTCCTCGACCAAAACCGCCTCCCTGTCCTGCAGGGTCAACCTCAAACGGATGGGTGTGTCAAATTGAATTCCTTTGCTGCGCAATGTGTCCGCAAGTGCCGTTGAAGCCTTCTTGACCTTCCTTTCCAGAAACATCAACAGCCACTCCGCCTTCTTGCAGCGCTGAACCACTTGGGCACTGTCTCCCGACAGTGCAAGTCCACCGCCTGGGCCGAAATAAACCGTGCCGTCGGAAGTTTGAACGGGAGTGTTAATTTGGTTGTCCCGCAAAAGCCGCAACCCCTGATCTGTCACAGCGTCTTTGAAGTCGAGAATGCCTTCAATCCTGAAGGAATCAATTGACTGTGGCCAGTTGTTGTGGATGATGCCTATCAGTCTCTGCCGAGCCCAGTTTCCGTGTCCCATCACGTTAATCGCGTAGAAGTGGTCATCGGTCACCTGGGCGAAGAGCAGGAAATCGGTCCTGGCAACGAATTGAGGGTTCCGTTGATCAGGGACAGTACCTAAGTGCAAGTGATGAATTCCCCAATCATTCAGAAGGGCGTCATTGTAATCTGCGTTGAGCAAACGTGTGCTCAGGTGGGGCGTCAAGTCCTCGCCGCTACGCGCTTTTCTTAACAAGAGATTCAGGCCCTGTTGGTACGCGGCAGGGCAAGTGAATTCTCTGGACACGCGAACCAGTCGACGAGTCTTAGGAATGCGACGCTTAAGCAAGTTGAAATACTTCACAGGTATTCGTTCACGGGCCTCGCGTGGGCTCACGTCCTGACCCATCGCGCGAAGCTCATCACGAAGAATCGCGCTCCAATCCGAGTAGAAATCTGTTATGATCTCGACTTGGTTATCAATCTGGCTCATCAAACTGGGGGACTGCGAGCGGTAAAGAAATTTGGTGCGCCCGATACGATTCGAACGTACGGCCTCAACATCCGGAGTGCATTTCTGACCAACTTGCCCAAAAGTGACCCAACTAGCCATACGATGACAATATGCCCTTATGTCAATGGGTTATTGACATTTCCGACGAGACTGATATAGTCAAAACACGCCTTAAAATCTCGGACGATGGTTATCCCTGAGTTATCCCTTGGTTTCGATTGCCTCATTCTTCTATCCTAGGGGGTGCGCTGCGGGATACCCCCAGAGAGGTCTATTGAATCATGGCCGTCAAAAAATCCGTTGTCAAGTATGTTGGCGTCTATTACACGGAATCCACAACGCGGAAATGGCGGGGACGCCCTGACCGCGTTTACTGGGTGAACTTCAGAGATACCAGGACAGGGAAGCTGCAATGGGAAAGGTGTGGGTGGCTCTCAGGGGGATGGACACCCGAGGCCGCACAAAACCGCAGGCATGAAATACTTCAAGAGAAGCTTGTGGGACGATACAGACCGAAGCAGCAACGGAAGAATGAGCAGATCACCTTTGACGAGTTTATGAATCAGCATTACCTGCCTTGGGGCGACAGCAACAAGAAGCGCGCTCCTGAGGACCGCTCTCTCTACAAGACATGGTTGAAATCGAGATTTGGCGGCAAGAAACTACAGGAGATATCGTCGGAGGATCTTGAAAACATGAAAAAGGAGATGCGGGAACTGGGGAAGGCGGAGGCAACGGTAAAACACGCTCTATGCCTGGTCCGGCAAGCCTTCAATAAAGCGACTGCTTGGGGAAAGTGGAACGGCGAGAATCCCTGTAAATCCGTTGGATTTCCCAAGCCAAACAACCAACGCCTGAGGTTTTTGAGCGCTCAAGAAGCAGATAAACTCCTTGTTGGTTTAAGGGAAAGAAGCACTCAACTGGCGGATGTCTCCCTTTTCGGGCTACTCACCGGATGCAGACTTCGCGAAATCTTTGGGCTGACCTGGTCCAACATAGATCTGACGCATGGTTATTTGACGGTTCTGGATTCGAAGAAGGGGGAGCCCCGCCACATTCCGCTTACTGCTCCCATACGGGAACTTATCCAAGGTTTGCCCAAAGGCAACCCGGACGATACCCTTTTCAAGAACAGTAAAGGGGAACGAATTGGATGGTTGAGCAAGAAATTCAAATCTGTTGTAGACAGCATTGGCCTTAATAAGGGCATCACAGATTCACGACAGAAATTGACCTTTCATACACTTCGACACACTTACGCATCGTGGGCTGTCATGAAAGGCGTACCTCTTTATATTGTGGGACAGGCAATGGGTCATAAAACGCTTACAATGACGGCGAGATACAGCCACCTCGCTCCGGGAAGTCTTGACGAGGCGTTTCAGGCTGTATCCGACTTTCGGAATGAGGCGTCGGCAAAGATTACGAGTAATACGTATGCCGAAGAATGAAAGTGTTTCCAGCGGATGGCCGAACTGGGCCACCGTCACGAGAATGGCTGGAATCCATCATATGTCCAAAATTGGTTCATCACATCGCAGTCCGGTGCTTGGCTAGATCCAGGTCAAATGAACGGTCCCTCTCCTTTCTCGTGGAAGAGAGCGAGATCGAGGTTCGCACGATCCTTGAGTCGTGGCAAGAGCCGGATTACCTCTATTTCAAGGTGGACACGAAGAATGGCCGGGTATATGGCCTACGGCATCAGAAATATGAGGATTCGCCGGAGTGAGTGAATCGGCGCGCCAGTAGCTTGCGAGTCGGACTCTCTATGTCAATGCCCCGGCCCTCCTGCCGTGTGAAAACGATCAGGATGATTTTGGAAGCAATCAAAAACACTAGGAAATATGGTATAGCACCTTAATATCGCAGAGTAACATGGTGACACCAAGCATGATCGAGTTTCCCCAAATTTGACCAACTTTGGCTTCCGATGGACACCCTTTGGACACCCAAGAAAGATCACCGCTACCTGAACCCCATTCACAAACGGATGGGAAAATTCAAAACAATAACCAGCATTTTTCTATTACCACCCATTGCCATATTCCAAAACAAATCAGGACGCTACAGGACGAACTGATGCAAATCTGGTGCAAACAAATTTTCTCAAAAAATGCCGGCGACGATGTCCTAAGAACTTGGATTAACGCCTCACTGAACCCTTGCCTCTCAGGAGCTAGGCAGTTGTCTTAATGTGAACATCCCGCTGCGGGAATGGCATGTCTATTCCCCGTTTCTCGAATTCTTCGCCTATAGCTCGGTTTATCTGATCTGTCGCCTTTGCTCTGAATTCCGGCTGAACGATCCAGACCAGCACCTGAAATTCCACTGATGAATCACCATAACTCACAAGCCTAATCGATGGAGCGGGTTCAGGAACCGCGTACTCACACCTCTGACATGCAGTGAGCAATGCCCTTTCCACTTCGCTCACGGACGATCCATAGGCTACTCCCACGGGCACACTAATCTGAGATTCGGCCACCGGAGCACTTTCGTTGATAATCTTCATACTTGCTATGGTGGCATTGGGGATTGACACGAGTATTCCGTCGAGTCTCTGAATACGGGTGCTGCGGAGACCTATTTCTGTGACTGTGCCTCGATCTCCCTCTCCCAGCACAACGAAATCGCCCAATTTAAATGGCCGATCCAAGAGAATGGCTATGGTTCCGATCACATTTGATAGAGCCTCTCGCCCAGCCAAAGCCACGGCCAGTCCGCCGACGCCTAATCCTGTGACCAAAGAGTACGTAGGCAGACCCAAGCGAGCCCCCAATCGGATGGCAGCGCCAATAACAATTATGACAGTCACAACATCAAATCCGAAGCGTATGAGCTGGGCATACATACCCATTGGTTCAATTCTGGCCAAGGCGATAACGAATCCTGCCGCTCGGCTGAGGATCGCCCCGACGAACCACATCCTCGCACCATAGGAGATCAACAAGAATACAAAAGCTATGGCTAAGTACGTATCGGCATCCCGAAAGTGCAAACCATACACGATAAACCAGAGCCCCGTATCCGCAAACAGAACCAGTATGATGGGTATGATGAGCCCGCCTAAGGAATCGGTGAGGCTTGAATTAAGTTTCGCGTCGAGAATGCCCAGTGCCTTACGTACCCCCCCAATCGTGAGTAGCACAGCCGCCGTACCCACCAGAAAGTACAGAATCAATCCCATCCATTGCCATAATTTTTGTCCAAAGACTTCTACCCTCATCCATTGCGGGAGTCGATCCATCAGTTCCTTCGGAACAATTGGCCCCGCAGACGAAGTTAACTGCTCGTAGAGAGCCCCTTCTGCGCCTGGTTTGTATGGCAGCGACTTGACTTTGTTATAAAATTCTTCAGACCCTTTTACCGTCTGGGGCGAAAACAGGAATCGTTTCTCGGTATTTCCGCCTTTGACGGCCTCAATCGTGATTTCGGTGTAAGGAACAGTCCAACTTGTCAACTTCTCGGTTTTGGCGGTTCTTGCGTCAGGGATATCCTCTAAAGACGGGAAATCAATCCGATCAAGTGTTTCTTTGAGGTACAGAGCAGTATACAACCCGAGGACGGGCCTTGTGGCTGGCGGTTCGGTATCGAGATTGAGACAACGCACAGCGCCATTAAGAAAATCAAAGGCTTGGTCTCTGTGGCCAGCCTTATAGGTTGCTACCGCCTTGTTCATTTCATTCAGAAACGTATTGAGCGTTGCTCTCGGGCTTGATGTGTCCGGCGGCGCCAAAGGATGAAGAGCTTGGGCTGCGGCGGCAGTGTTAGAGCAGATCCACAACAACAGTAGACACAATATTGTCATAGAGTGACTTGCGCTAACAGCCAATTTCATTCTCCGTAAGCCAAACAGACCCGTGGGTTCGCACGCTCGGTCGTAACTCATCGTTTCCTCTCATTAAACGTGTACGACACCGTATTGCTGCAAGGCCTGTACAATGCCGTGGAACACTAGTCCCATCCCCATGGAAGCCACGAAAAACCCGATGATTCGGGTAGCTGCGTCCACCCCCTTGGGACCTATCCAGCTGCGGATCTTCCTCGCGTAAACTAGAGACAGAAACGTAACAAGCATGGTTGCCACAATGGCTAGGACGACGGCCGCTATAATTGCGTGCCCCGGATGCTCTACCAGCGAACTCATGCCGAGGATTGTGGCAATGGCCCCTGGGCCAACCATTATGGGCATGGCAAGGGGAACAAAGGCTACATCCACGGGCTTATCGGTTGATTCTTTACCAGAGCTGGGCATCATTCCACCGGTCGGAGAAGGCGCGAACAGCTCGAAACCGAGTCGCATGAGAATGATGCCGCCGACAACACGAACCATGCTCAGAGGGATCGCAAAGATCCACAGGACCAAATTTCCGAACACCAGAAAAAAGATCAACAAGAGCATCCCGTACAGGCAGGATAGGCGAGCAACCTCAAGACGTGCACTGTCTTCTCGACCTTCGGTGAGTTGGAGGAAAACAGGAATCGCTTCGAGCGGATTAATAATTGCCAAAAGAGTGGTGAAAGTGCCCACAAATAATGTCACGGCATGTTCCATTTTAATAGCCCCTTTAATGATGACCACGCTGTCTTGCCGAACAGACCACGTACGCGATCCACTCACATGCACATTGTAGAGGTGTCTCGTACTGCGGTTCCGATCTTCTCAACCATCAATTCACTCCTCAGCGTCTGCGTCTTGCGACACTCCATTCATGAGATAGCGCCTGGTAGCCATGAGCGCAGCGAATGCTGCCACTCCCAGAGGGACCTCCCAGAATGCGGTCTGCGATTCCAGCATTCTCCTAGCAATGACAAAAGAAAGCAAATTGACCAGGGAAGCCAGCTCATGAGAAATGAGGGTCCGCACCAACTCCAAACCTATAGTTATCAAAAGAACTCGCTGCCCAATCTCATGCAGCGTCGCCATGGCGCTCCAGCCAAGACCCAAGGCCATTCTCACGGTAGCCAAGAAGAAACATATCACAGCAAACATCAGAGCCAGTGCTATGATGCGTTCGCACCACCTGACCAGTTCCTGATTGATTGACGAGATACGATCACCCAATTCATAAAATGATAAGACCCTTTCTCCACGTGAGACAGAATGGAAAAGCAGTGGACAGGGGTTCTCATTCTTGCCCGCGTCCACCAATCAGATCATCCGGTCTTTAGGCGAGCGGCCTACGATAAGGGCGGCGGCGCGCCAATGACTGCCTTGATCCTCTACTGGCCGCCCGTCACGCTGGGGAGGCCCTGCACCTTGACGACCGGCGGGGGATTCCACTTACCTGTCAGCGCGTCGGATTTCGGCGCGTAGAGGCGCATGGTCAGATTGAACGGCTCTTTCGGTGCGGGTAGCCAGTTCCACTCCTTGTCCTTGCCCGGGCTCTCAGTCTGGAAATAGAGATCGAGCGAACCATCCGGGTTGTACTTGAACGGCATCCAACTGCTGACCGCGAAACGATTGAGGCTATTCGCGACCTGAAAGCCATGCTGGTCATAGAGAGTAATCGACCAGAAGGCATTCACGGGAGGGATGGCGGCTTTGTCGAAATGGATAACGTACTTGTTTGAGCCGTCGAGGGTCCTGCCAGTCTCGTCCGCGAGATTCATAGGATAGATCGCATCTTGGGGCAGGTTGGCGCCGAGGCCCTGCTGGGTGATGATGGCGCGCTTGAGGTAGTAGTTGCCGTACACGCCCATTGTATCCGTATTCATTGACCAGCCGTTCACGACTTTCGCAAGCGTGGGGAGCTTCCACTCCATCAGCTTCTGAGCTGCCTCCGGCACGTTTTCGAGACCCTTCTTGACCGCGGGGTCCACTCTTTCTATGTCGAAACTCTTGCCAGGCTCTATACCGATCTTCTTCATGATAGCGATGATTGGCTCATCGGTGATGTGCGGCGGGTGCAGCTTCAGGAGTTCGGCTGCGTACGCGAAGAACTTGCCGGCCGGCATAGTGTCCACCTGTATCTTCGGCGGGGTCTTCATGTCTACCGCGGGATCGATCTTGACCTGAACCGGCTCGGGCGCCTTGCCCCATCGTGTGAGTGGCGTGACTTTGAAGCCTGCCTGGATCTTGTGAACAGCGTCGTAGTCCTCTGGGCCGTCCGTCTTGGTGCGGCCGATGACGCAGACGTATGGCGTCGGAGCATCGATACGTTGAGTGTCTTTCGGGAGCTTGAACTCCTCGATCAGCCGATCTTTTAAATCCGGCCGCCAGCCGGGCGGAACGACGATGAAATTACTCGCTTGCGTGCCGGTCGTGCGCCATCCAGGCGACGCGAACACGTCTGTCCACATGTCGAGCATTGGGAGCAGATAGTATCGTCCGCCCGTGTCCGGCGCGGAGACGATCACCGGCTCCTTGGTCAGATCGAGCCACGACAACGAATAGAGAGTATCGAAGTTGGGCCGCACGACAAACTTCATGTCCGCGGTCGGAAACGCCGGGATGTTGCTGAACGTGTTCATCGGCCCGCGCCCTATCTCTTTGCCAGGCTCGATGTTGGTCAGCTGCTTACGCGTCACATCCATCGTGATGAGCGAATAGAAATAGATGTAAGCATGGACGCCAATGGCGTGGGCCTCTTCTTCGGAGATTTTGGAGGCCTGCTGAGCCGTGACCGGTTGGACTGCCATAAGAGCTACCAGCAGAAACGCCAAAACTGTGCTCAAACTAATTTTTGTTTTCATGTCATTAATTCCTTTCATGTTTGTTGTGGTCAATCTGTCTTCTCCCGAAGACTCGGAATGAGCGGTCAGCTCGGCATTGGGCCGCTCAAAATTGCGATTTCAGTTTACTCACTGCCCTGTTGTTGTGCTGGCTCCTTTCCACGAGAATTTTTATTGTTCAGGACTCAAGCGCGGAGGCTGGCAGCCTCATCAAGGCGATGACGCAGTCAGTGCCGATTTGCGCAATGTACGTTGGACGATATTCACAGCATGCGAACCTTTCCGCTATTTGGTGTACTCCACGTGCGCTTGCTCGATCTTGCCGTTGAACTTGAACGGCGCCTGGTCGTAGTACTCGAGACCAACCAGTGAGCCGAGGTCGATGCCGAAGTCCAGGCAGTCGTTGGCGGTAAACCCCAGCGGCGCGCTGACCGGCACCACGCCGAGCGATAGGGTTTCATCAGCGCAGGCCGCGCGCGGAAATAAAATAACGGCACCAAGACACAGAAGTATGATTGCGAGTCGGATCGATTTCATAAGCGCCCCCAAACAACGAACCATTTCTGTCTGCGTTTCATGGCAATCGGAACAATGCGGCAGCCTTGGCAATTTAGAGGTCTTTGAACCGACAACCAGTCATCGGATGGTCTCTCCAACCCCGAAAAGTCCGCATATATCCTCGTACAAGACCCGACAAATATAAAACCGTCGGCACGTTGCTGAAAAAGCTTCTTCTATCCTGCCGTTGCAGACTAACTCCCCCCACGTGCCTCAGTCAATCAGAATCTTCTGCGTTTCCGTATACCTAATCACGATTCGGTAGCACCGGACGAAGGAAAGGGCCTGATGCAACAATGACCAACTCGTTAGACAAGCGCGCGCGTCCCGGACAATCACCGAATACAAACAGCCCACCCAAAAATCAGGATCGCATGAAGCCGGATTTCTGCAGATGGCCGCTCCGCGAAATGGTGCTTTTCGCGATCCAAGGTTCCGGTTGACCGGAACATTGGGGTGCCTCAAAATCCACTCATCTGCATCGAGCAGTATGTCCAGCCTGCACTACGCATCTTCATCCTCCAACGCGCTCCTGCTCTCCCCTCCAAGGTCCTGTCAACCTCATGCGCCCTCTGCGCCACACCCTTGCGACGCCGCTGATAGCATAACTATCTAAAATGACAAATCTAACCGTTAGCAACCTATCTTTACATTCAAAACCGTCTTTCTTAGGAGGACAGAAAATCGCTGTTCCTCCAACGAATATCATTCTGAAATGAGAGGAGTATTTGCGATGGGAAGTTTAAGGTCGTTAATGAGAAAAGAAAAACTGGAGCCGGTTCGACCACCAATACCCAGCGATGATGACGTAATTAGTGCCGTCTACCTCGGTACGAGGCAACTGAAGACGTTACTGTCTCGGGGCGCAGATCCAAACGCTGTGAATGGAAATGCAGATAGCGCTCTCGGCATTGCAGTTTTGCACGGAGAACTTGGAATGATCCACCTTCTGGTGCGATACGGAGCAGACTTAGACCAAAGGAATGTCTGCGGGGTTACCGTATTGCATCTAGCCGTCTCATCATACCCTCCGGGTATAGCACCAAAAATCTGTAATTATCTTCTGGATCATGGGGCTGATGTGAATGCCTCCAATTCATACGGCTGGACCCCACTGATGCGTGCGGTAGCCGATGACGAATTTCACGTAGCCAAACTCCTCATTGAAAGAGGAGCGGACGCAACTCTCAGGAATTCTAATGGAGAAAGGGCACTGGACCTTCTTCGACGCAAGAAGGGAAGTGCGGCCCTGCGAAAACTCTTGAAGCAGGTTTCCTAACGACGCGCCGTGAAGAGATAGGTCTGGGTCAAGTTTTACACACCCTGACCCATCTTCACGACCAAAATCGTCTTTCTGTAAACCACCAAGGAGGGCTTCAAAATGGCTAGCATAAATCCAAACTCACTGACCGAACCCATCTATGTCAGGCTGACGCTAGAAATCGCAGAGGAAATCCGTAATCAGGCGATCAAACAGGAACGAACCCAGAGTTCGCAGATTAGGTATTTGCTTCAGAAAGCTCTTCGGATGCAGGAGCGAGAAGAAGCTGAAGAAGCCAATGAATAGAAGCCCCAAAAATTGATAAGCCGTCCAATTGATGCAGATGGGGACGGCTCACGGGAGAAGTAAATGATATGGACAGCACGATATCTACTAAGAAAGACAATTTCTACGCGGAAATTGCGATCTATAACACGGTTCTGAGCGCATCGGAATTGTGTGAACGGTTGGGGCTGGAGATTGATAACGGCAAGATTTCTTGTCCTCTTCACGACGAGGATACTGCGTCGGCCCAGGTCTACGCTGACCACATCTACTGCTTCGGCTGCGGAACCTACATCAGTCCTATCCGACTCGTTATGAAGGCCGAGGCCATCGACTTCAACGCGGCGCTCCGATGGATCGCGAAAGAAGCGGGCATCCCAGCGCCCAGTCTCAATGGTGATAGCGAGAGCCGATATAAAGCAACCGAGAATATTTCAGAAGTTTACAGCACGGTCTTTCGGGATTCGCTTGAGCGTCCCGAGAAGGCAATCGTTTACCTTGAGGGTCGCGGACTCAAGGCCGAACTTCTCAGCGGAAGAGTCGGCTACCTCCCTTACTCTTACAAGCCCAAAGACAAAGAAGCCGCGGCAAAAGCCGGTCTCCTCAGCAGAAACGGGAACTTCCTTCTTTCTGGTCGAGCAATCATCCCGATTATTCTTCACGGTCAGATCGTCAGCTTGTATGGACGGGCCTTAGAAGACCATCATCTTCCGAAGCATATCTATCCGGCCACCACGGACCCGGCGATGCCCACGACTCTGTGGAACCTGGACAACTGCAAGAAAAAGGAAGAAATATGGCTCTGCGAGTCAATCATAGACGCTCTGACGCTGGTTCAGCAAGGATATGACACTGTGGGCCTGTTTGGAACACAAGGGCTCACCGACGCCCGGCTTGACCTCCTGAAGAAATCGAAGATCAAGAAGATCAACCTGGTCTTCGATACCGACGACAACTCATCGGGGCAAAAAGCCGCTTTTGATGTGGGCGCGAAACTGTTCCGAGCAGGATTCTTTGTAGCGGTCGTAACCTTGCCGCTTCCCGACGGGCAAGCCAAGACAGACGTGAACACTTACTTCCAGGATCACGCCATAAATGATTTCAAAAGCCTGCCGGTGAAAGACTTCTTTGATTGCCTGCTGAAATCCGTACCGGCAAATGGCAGTCCCCAAGCCAGATACCAAGCCCTTCAGCCCATACTGAAATTAGTCGCGGATCAACCGGAACTCACCTGGGAAGACTATGCGAAGGTAATCCGAGAGCAGGTTCCAGGCTATTCGTTGTCAAGCCTTCTCGAAGAAATAAGAAAGATCCAACAAGGAACCAAAGAATCTTCAAAGCAGAAGTTCCGACCCTTGCCCTATGCGCGACAAATAATTCAGGCGCAGCCGGTCCTTTTCTCAAACGGTGCTTTTCATCATTACAACGGCGGGGCATACCGATATTGGTATTCGGAAGAGTTGGACAAAGAGATCACTGAATTACTTGGGCCGGATGCCCTGCCACATCAATTAGATGCCATAAAAAGGATGCTGAAGGGGGAAACGTTCATGCGGCCCGAGCACGTGAACAGAGGCGGTCTGTTGAACCTGAGAAACGGAATTTTGAACCTTGAGACCGGGGAGTTCTTGGAGCACTCACCGGAATTCTTGAGTACCGTCCAGTCGGATGTTGTTTTCGACCCGTCCGCGGAGTGGCCCTTGTGGAAGATGTTCCTTGATGTCGTGTTGCCTGAACAGGAGAAGCAATTCTTATTGTCGGAGATTTTCGGATACTGCTTGACGACGAGCATAGCCTATCACAAAGCCTTCTTCCTCCTGGGAGAAGGAGCCAACGGGAAGAGCGTGGCACTGGAGGTCTTGGAGGCCCTTGCAGGCGTGGAGAATTGCAGTGCCTTAATGCTTTCCGACCTGAGAGAAAGATTCCGGCTAGCGGAGCTGGATGGGAAGCTTGTCAATATCGTCTCGGAAGTCGAGGCAAAGTCCCTCGTGGATGACGCGAAGTTCAAGAGCATTGTGGCCGGAGACCCGCAGGTGGCTGAGAGGAAAAACGAGCACCCCTTTAAGTTCCGGCCCTTCGCGAAATGGATCGTGGGTTGCAATAGTCTCCCCGCCACAAGAGACCGAAGCTATGGTTATGAACGCCGCATCGTGATCCTGCCCTTCGAGCATATCGTTCCAAAAGAAAAAAGGAACCCCAATCTTGCGAAAGAACTTATCTCGTCGGAACTCTCAGGCATCCTTAACTGGGCGATTGGGGGATATATGCGGTTGCAGGAAAACAAAGGGTTCATCGTTCCAGAGGCATCCAAGGCAGCCTTGGACGAGTATAAGGAGCAGATAGACCCGATTTTGGTCTTCATGGACGGGCATTTGTTAAGAGCTGACACGGGTGGAACCCTTCTAAAAATAATCAACAAGACCTACCGAATGTGGGCCGAGGAAAATGGCTATAAGCCGGTATCCTCAGGTCTCTTGAGAAAGGCGATTGAGAAGGAACTTGGCATAAAGAGCAAGCATCGGAATGAGGGAAAGTTCCTGCCGGTGTTGCTCAAAGATGATGGTGACGATGAGGTGACGAAGTGACGGATAGGTGATGGCAGAGTGACGGAAATTCTGCTGTCCGTCACTCGCAACATATTGAAATGACAAGGAAGGTGACGAAGTGACGGTTTTTGAGAGAAAATCCCTACCCCCCCAGAAATAGGGGATATGTACATAGATCTCTCTACCCCCACCCCCTCTTCTTATTTTCTGTCACTGGGCTTATATCCGTCACTTTTGGAAAAAGAAATAAGAATAATAAGCAATTAGAGGTGACGGCTCCATATTTTTGCCGTCACTTCTCCGTCACTTTTCCTGAATTTCCATCACCTTCTCGTGATTTCCGTCACCCTGTTCGTCACCGAACCATAACTGACAAGGAGGTGAGAAACATGAACATCTACAAGATATTGGAGACGAACGCGTTTTACAGAGACACCTTTCGGCTGCCTCAATATCCGCCCACGCCGGAAGAGGTGCAGGGCTGGAACGATGGCTTGCAGGAACTCTTCTGCATCCTCTCTGTTGCGCATATCGGAGAGGGCATGACTGTGGAAGAGGCCGACGAAATGGCTATACGGCAAGTCAAAGAATCGGAACGGTTCGCTCTTTGGAGCACGGACAGTTAATCACTGGGATGTCCATTCTCGCATGGACACCGCTCCCTTTGTTTTTGAGGGAGCATAAAACGTCTCGCATGGCCGAGACCTTATGAAAGGAAGGATTGATATGGCTTTCATGGCAGATCTTGACGGAGAGAAGTACGACGTAGTGCCAGACCGAGACTATGCGGCGCTAGCGCAGGAATGGCGGAAAGAAATGGAAGAAGCGGAAGCAGCACTATGGAGGGTAGACCGCCACGAGGCGCGACCTATTGACACCCAGGACAAGGAACGGCTCGTGAAGCAGAAATGCGCTCGTGTGGCGCAGAGACTGCGGGCTCACAGCAGCAACGAGCATTGCTGAGGCAACAACAATTGATAAGCCCGGACGTGATGAGCCGGGCATTTCTACAAATTGATGCGGAGGCAACCAATGGAAGACCCCGAAGAAATGGAACCTGTTGATCCAGAGGAGGCAAAGGAAGCCTTGAAATTACTAGCGGCACAAGGAAAGTTGCTGTGGAAAACCTACGAAGATGATTTCGGAGAATTATTCCACTGGTTGAACCTGTCACACACTGCACTCGAACCGCTGCCGGAGTACCAGGAAGAATTCCGATTCAAATGCGGGAATAAACGACGGGCACCTGATGAGAGACTTAGCGCGGCAATTCATATCCTGGACTCGGCCCTCAAGATGATGACAGCGGATCAGGTCAACCTGAAAAACCCCTCGGCGTCATATAGAAGGCTCCTTGAAAGTCTTCCCCACTGAAGACTTGTTTTCGCCAGCCTTGAAACCTTAATTGCTAAGCTTGGAATTGATTGATCCCGGCATTCCACTAAATTGAAGGAAAAATCACATGAGTACCAAAATTGATCGAGCCGAACCTGAGGGGCCTGAATTGCAGTCGTCCCTCCTTTTGCAATTCCTCATCAAGAGATTCAGCGAGGCCCTATCCAGCGACAGCCCAAAAGTTCCTTTTCTCCTGCAAGGGATGGGTCTTGCGGGCCTTGGCGGGGACGAAGAATTACTTTTAAACTACAAGGGTCTTCTGGCCTCTTCGATCCTTCCGCCAAAAGAAATAATCCGCCGTAGCGTTGAGCTTTTCCAGGTAGCCCTTGCACGTGATCCCGATACTAGCTCGTTTCAGGATTCAAGAGAGCAGACTGAAGAGGATCGCCCCCTTAATGAGAAAGCGAGTCGCCACGTCATGATGGTTGCCCTCCGTGAAGCAAAAATTATGATCGAACAGTCCGATTACCGCCATTCAAAAATCGTTGAAATGCTCGGATGGATCGGTCTTCAAATCGATCCAGAATGGCTGGCCGAATTTGAGCAGGTGCGAAGTAGTTTTGCGGATGACCCTGAAGAGATGATCGAGCGGGGAAGAGATATTCTGAGGGACGCTCTCTTCCGGCGCAGACCGTCGGGCCGAGTCCGCACCTCTTCGGATTGACGAAGGAGGAAAGTCCATGTCTATCTATTATTACGACATCGTAGCACCCCGCGAGGCAGAAGAGGTCCTGAACTACACCATAGATGGCGGCGAGTCTCTGGTCCTTTATGGGGCTGACGATTTTGGTCAAATCCTTAGCTGGATCAATCTGGCCGACCTGGCACTCGAATTTATCCCGTCGTGTAGAGAGAGTCTGCACACGTGTATTGACTGGTTCGGCTCAAACAGGGAAAGGGTGGAAGTCGGCCTCAGCATCCTCCGAGACGCACGCGCTAAGGTTCATAACCCACTCTACTTCGGTTTGTATCAGCCAACGACGGAGTACCAGATGCTGATTGAAAGAGTTTGTAGCAGAAGGGCAGCGTCCGGCAGTCAGTACTATCCTTCCGAGGCCCGAAGTCTTTCTGGTACGAGGACGTCTTTGGAGGAACAACAATGAAAGCAAGAATTATTAAGAGCATAATTAGCACTGGAAGCGTGGCAACAGATTTTATCCGCCTCGTGTGCGGACGGAACCAGCCCCCTGTGAGACTGGTTGATGAAGATAAGACACGGGACGGAGCCACCGAACTCCTTGAAGTCTTCAGGAACCACCGAAGAAAACGAGTATCGGACTACATTTTGACCGGCCAACGAGTCATCACGGCAATGGATGAACAGTTACGGGACTATCGCTCTGCCGGGGAGCAGTTCGCTGATTGGGTTACACGGGGCTGCAGCGTCGGAATCAGCGGCGATGACCGTCGATTCACGGTGATAGAGATGTGCTGGGAAGAAGAGGCAATAAGAGTTCGGAGCGATGAGGGCCAGGATTATGTGATTCCCTTCAGCCTCATTGGCCCGTGGCCCAAAGAAAGCGAGGAGTAGCTCTTTGTAGGAGGAACAGGCGATGAGAGCAACAGACGAAGGGACGAGCGCAAAGGAACAATTTATCGAAATGACCATCCCATTTTGGTTCAGTTCGGTGGCCCGTGCCGTTGGGCTAAGTCTCAAAATTGGAGATTTCGTAAGCCTGTCCGGTTTGAAGGACAAATTCGAACTGGTGGGCATCTACAGGCGCAGAAACAGCGTCAGAGTAAGGCGTATCGGCCAAATTGATCAGCTCTATATTCCTTGGTGGCACGTCGAACCGTGGGAGGAGGAAGCTCCAAAATGAAACACGTATGCAGCATTGAAGTGAGCGGTGAAGAGGCAGCGGACTTGTTGATGACAGGGGTTTACGTTCGTAGAATCGGCGTCACGCCCGCGGACCGTAATCTTTATTTGACCATCCGGCACCTGATTAGCCGTGAAAGCAGTATATTGAGGAACGTCTGGACGGGCGAAGAAAGAGTTGAACTCTGGGACAAGATAGAATTTGCCTGAAAATTCCGTTTTTCCTCCTGAACAAACGGTTCCTCATGTTCTGGCCGACTGAGCCAGTATAGATAAACCGGTTGTCCCAGACCCTCTCGTGCATTCTCCTCATCTCGTCGCTCTCGTTCAACTCCTTTTTGTTAGGGTCCGAGGCTTTTGGGTTCGTGCCTGGCTTCGGGCCTATTTTTTTCGGAATGCCCCGCCTATTGACAACACTAAGCGGATCTCAGGGTATGTCACATGAGGACGCAGTGCTCATTGCCGTCCTCCTGTACAGGTGCATGAGCTTCAGCACTTCTCATGTCAACGAGCGCTTAGGGGGGAAGACACTGCGGGCAAGTAGTCTTCCCGTTCAGGAAAATCATAGGTGCACAAAGAGTGAGTGGTCCAGTCACAACTCTCAACGTGTGCCTGTTAGACTGGGCGTATAACTGGCTCTGCCGATCCAGAAAGAATCATCCATCTTCGTCGGATATTTGGCATCTACGACCCAAGTGGGAACAACTCAGGGAACGTATCGCAGCGGCTTTCCAGCAGGGGACCTATCGCTTTGCCGTGCAGAGCAAAATAACGTTGGCATCAGGCGAGACCATAGCCATGTGGTCGGCCTGTGATGCGCTGGTTATCAAACTATTGACAAGGATCATGCAGGAAACCATCCAACCCCTGCTCCCCAGGGCGTGCTATCACGTCAAGGGGCACGGCGGGTTGAGGGGAGCCGTCCAGGAGGTGTTGCGGAACTACCCTCATTACCGATTCTTCTGTAAAACCGACGTGGAATCTTACTATGATTCCATCGATCACCACACCCTTATGTTTAGGCTTTCCTAAATCGCGGGTCAAAAAAAGTGAAAAACCTCGTTGTTCTTGAGTAATCAAGAGGATAGAATGCTTTTGCGACAAAGAATCTATCACCAACGAGGTGGCGCGATTATGGCACAGGGCATTCTTCCTTTCCAGTATGAGGTTGAGAAGAGAGAAGGGGGGATGACGGCGCTGGCGGGATTGCCGCTCTATGTGGAATTTGCTCATCTCATGGGCCTTCCGCGATTGATAGCGGAGCACGTTCGGGCCAGGCAGGGTGATCAGGGCTGGACTGACGGCCAGATGATCATGGCCTTGGTTCTGTTGAATTTGGCGGGAGGAGACTGTGTTGATGATTTGAGGGTAATCGAAGGAGACGAGGGTTTTTGTCGAGTGCTCAGAGATCTCGAGTTCTACGGTCGGACGAGATCAGAGCGACGGGCGCTCAAGAGACGCTGGCGCAAGCAACGAACTCGCACGTTCCCGTCTCCGACTTCGATGCGTGATTACTTGGAGCTTTTCCACGACAGGGAGCAAGAAGAACTCAGAAAACAGCATGAGGCGTTTATTCCCGAGCCTACTCAGCTTTTGGCTGCTCTGGTACGACTCAACGGGGCGTTTGCAGCTGCGATGCAGCGCAGATCTCCCCAGAAGACGGCAACCTTGGATATGGATGCAACGCTGGTGGAGACATTCAAAAAGGCGGCGCTTTACTGCTACAAGAAATTCAAAGCATATCAGCCTCTCAACGTCTATTGGGCGGAACAAGGGCTTATGCTCTTCAGTGAGTTTCGTGACGGAAACGTTCCTGCGGGCTACGACTTGCTTCGCCCTTTCAAACAGGCATTGGAGTTGGTTCCGGCAGGGGTGAAGAAGATTTATCTTCGTTCCGACACAGCGGCGTACCTCGTGGAGCTTCTCAAATATTGTGCCGAGGGGAAGAATGGGCGCTTTGGGGTCATCGAGTTTGCCGTGGGGGCAGACGTGACCGAGTCATTCAGGCTGGCGGTAAGGGAGGTTGCTGAGGCTGACTGGCATCGTCTCTTAAGAGTAGTTGACGGCAAGTTGGAGGACACGGGTCAGGAGTGGGCCGAAGTCTGTTTTGTCCCCAGTTGGGTGGGCCACAAAAAGAACGGGCCTGAGTATCGCTATCTAGCGATTCGAGAAGCTCTGGAACAGCAGGCCCTTCCCGGAATGGAAGAACAACTGACTCTGCCTTTCCCTACCATGGATTGGGGAGCCGTCACATTCAAAGTTACCGGGATTGTGACTAATCGCGAGATACCGGGCGATGGAGTGATCTGGTGGTATCGAGAGCGCTGTGGCAAGAGCGAAGAAGCGCATTCCATCATGAAGGAGGATCTTGCAGGGGGAAAGCTGCCTTCAGGATTGTTTGGCGCCAATGCTGCGTGGTGGCAGATCATGCTTCTCGCGTTCAACGTCAATTCGGCCATGAAGCGCTTGGTATTGAGGGGGAACTGGGTGAGAAGCCGCCTCAAGGCGATACGTTTCTGGTTGATCAGACTGCCTGGTCGCGTGCTTGAACGCAGCAGGCAGCTTTTCGTTCGGCTCGTTGGGGGGCATTCGTCGAACGAGATACTCTTTGAAGCACGAAGGAGGATGGCATGTCTATGCGATTCGGGCTGAGAGCAAAAATGGGGGGAGCTACAACGAAGCTCGAAAGGGGCTGATACGAGTCCGGGGGGATAGCTCGTTGAGAAAACGGCCCGAATCACGGGGAGGAACATACTTTTTGTGCAGTCGCGGACCCATACCCCACTTTCAGGTCCCACTGCAAGCGTGAACTCATTGATCCGGTCCCTCGGAACCAAACACTCGCACCGTAACAAAAGTAGACCGTGGATTCTGGCTTTATGATCATATTGCAGACCGCACGATCATGGGCTATGTGTGTCAGTTCTTGAACCGGTGCGTCGCATGGGGGAGGGCTCTATCAGGACATCAGGCGGGGTATTCCTCGCGGGGCATAGCTGTCACCGCTGCTGGGAGCCTTCTATCTCCTCGATTTGGACCGCCGCATGGAGGATCTCGACGTGAAGTACTTCCGCTTCATGGACGACATCCTCATCCTTGCCCCGACACGATGGAAGCTCAGGAAGGCTATACGGGTATTGAATGAGACATTCAATGAGCTGAAGTTGGAGAAGCACCCCGACAAAGCCTCTATTGGGAGACTGGAGAAAGGATTCGATTTCCTCGGGAATCATTTCAGTCCGCAAGGACTGTCTCTCGCACAGAAGACCATCGACAACTTCGTCGAAAAAGCTTTCCAGCTTTATGAGCAAGAGCCGCCCCATCGAAGGATGAAGCGGCTCGGAGAGTACAGCCATAGGTGGGTGGGGTGGGCGACCCCGTGCTGCTGTCGCACTACGTTATTGGTACACGCCGCACCCTTCAATGGGTTGGCTCCATGACGCCGCCTGAAGCGAACAGTTTCACTGCCAGACGAGCGTCACAGGACTCGCGCACCACGAAGCAAATTCGTCCGTGTTATATAGCTGCAAGGTGTCGAATGAGGTTCCGAGGACTGCTCCGAACCAATCCGGGTGCGCAACCTTAGAAATAACCACGACAAGCTGGCTGCTACCGACAAGTGAGGTCACATCGCCTGTATCAGACGCGAGTCTGATGAAGGCTGCGAAATGGGCTTCCGAAAACGTGATCGTGAGCGTGGTTAAAGAGGACGTAGCCGCAAAGGGCACGGCAGGGGTCAGAGGATAAGACTGGGTGCCAAATGATACACAAGACCCGTCTGCGGTCGCGGTTATAGGGCCTGGTGAGGGACTTGCCGAGGTGCGTGCAAGCACCACCCCAGCGGGTTGATGCCAATTCCTCTTTACCTTCAGTCCCAACAATCTTCTCAGGTCACGAGGACTCCTGAAAACGGGCTCAGGAAGGGTAAACGGGCTCTCGCCGCTCAACAGATTCTCTAACTGGAATCCTACGTTGAGAAACCCTCCTAACGTATTGTAATCGCCGTTGATCCTGTCCTGCCCGTGTTCGTATCTCACGGTGAACATTCCGTTTTTCGTGGTGAGATCCGCCCCGCTTCTCCACCCGTACACAGGATTTCCGACGTCGAATTGATACCCGGCAAACTTGAGCCTCAAATCCAGAGCTTGATTCAACAACGAATGCGAATAGCCTGCCTCCACGTCGAAGCTGTTCCCCTTGTTCCTGAAGGCATTGATGAGGACATCTCTATTGAAGAGGTTCCCGTACCAATTGAAGTTCAGGTCAATGGCGTCGTCCCCGGCAATGTTCGCGGCCATTTCCAGACCGACACCGCCGGACGAATACCACTTGTTGAACAGACGGGACGTGTCATAGAAGCCGTTCACTCCCAGGAAAGTGTTCTCCCTCATCATCGTGCGGTAACCACCACCGAAAGACAAATCAACCCTGTTGCTCGTGTCTGAAGTTGTTACGGTGAAGCCTGGAGCCGCAGCAACTGAAACGGTCGATCTCTTCCAGAAATCCCAGCCCTCCGCATGAGCCTCTCCGAACAGGACCGAATCCCAACCCAGACGGAACGGAAGGACATAATCGGCAGTGAATCGCCCCGTATTCACCCTGTTGCCGAAATAATACTGGAAGCCCAGCTCCAGGTTCGGGATTTTGGGAAGAAACGGGGCCAGCAGTCCACTGGAAACAGGAATTGCGTCACTCCCCTGAGGGCATCCGCAATCATTTGCTGGATTCCTGTGAGCAGGAAACTGAGCAACGCCTTGTGCTTCCACAACGGGGACGAGCGAACAGACCAACAGGAGCACCAAAGGCAGGACGAGCAAAATCCGAAGAAGGGACAGCGATCCCTTCATTGCATACCCCTTTCCCTCAAAGCCCTTGAGCTTGAAGCGGTAAACGTCCGTCCCCCCGATACTCAGACGGGGAACACGACAACAATCCCAAAACCTGGCCGAGGATGATCTCAAGAGCCAATGAATAGAAAACCACAGTAAATTCAGCGGAATGTTAAGTGGAAACGGTGGAAAAAGTCAAGAGAATTCAAAGCTTCGGTTGGAAGACGCTGATAATCTATGACGGGGCATTCCAGACAGATAGTTCAGAAGTATCCAACTTGATTAGTGTCAATAGATGGGACATTCCGTTAATTCTTGACCATCCTCCACACACTATCAGAACCTTCTGAACTTTCTTGACACTGACCTTTTTCTCCGTTATCTTCAATTATCAGAAAGTTATAAAAGTAGAGTGAGCAATCCGTCTTTCAAGAGGCAATCGGATGACCGAATTTGTGAAGCGGCAGATACGTCGGTGGAAGCCCACCTGAAAAGGGAACACTGCCCAAAGATGGTTCGGAGAGTATGGAGTCTAAAGAGTTCAGATGCCAATGACCGGGAGACATCAGTCATGACCAGACAGGACAAGGAACAATTGCGGCAAGAATTGGTCGGTTTCATCGAAAACTATATTGAGAAGGATATGCGGCCAGTGATCGAGAGAGTAAGTGTAGAGGCTGCCGAAAAGGTATTTGCCGAAAAGTTTTCTCAACTTCAGAAAGTTCCGATGACAACGGGCGAGGGAGTTCTTCCCGCTCCCCCAATGCCGGACACCGTTGAGGGAACGAGGAGGCACACGGTTCCGCGTGGCAAACTGGCTGGGACTGTCGATTCTTCTCTGTTGCAACTCTTTGAGAATGAGAGAAGAGAGCGCGGTTTCAGTGTCAGCAGAATGCTCGACGTGGTTTTATGGAACTATTTCTCCATCGGGAAGGCGGAACCTCCAAAGTTGTCCTTTGAACTTTTTGAAACGTCACAGGTTTTTGAAAAGGAATAACTCTTGGAACATGCGTTTTTCATTCGGACATGGTTATTCAAGAATGTAGAGAGGAAACAGTGACCCAAGAACAGATAGCCTTTACCCAAGACCTTACTGTGGTTTCGTCATCCGATGAGATTGCTCCTTTCACGAGCCGTGTTGATACAGAACGCCTCGTGAGAATTTTCCTCGCCAACAAGTCCGCGAGGACCATCGCAGCGTACAAGAAGGATTTGGCCGACTTTGCGCGTTTCCTGGGCATCGAGGACGGCGACCTGGATTACGCGGCCCGAAGGTTTCTGTCCGTTGGAAGAGGTGGAGCCAACGCGCTAGCTGCTGAGTACAGGGAACAGATGGAGAGCAGAGACCTATCCCCTGCAACCATCAACCGGAGACTGAGCGCGTTGAGGTCTATGGTGGAGCAGGCCGCAACTCTTGGGCTTGTAAGCTGGGAGCTGAAAATCAAAGGCATAAAGAGTGAACCCTACCGAGATACCCAAGGACCCGGCACCCGGAACGTAGGCAAAATGCTTGGACTGGCCGAGGGCCGCAAGAAGACAAGAAACAAAAAGGGCGATCAACAGGAAATCCGAACCAATCCGAAGGCGGTCCGAGACTTCGCCATTCTCAGACTCCTTTACGACTTGGCCTTGAGGAGAGGCGAGGTCGTCTCTCTTGATGTCGGAGATGTTGATCTTGAAGAGCGGAAGATCAAAGTGAAAGGAAAAGGCAGGGCGGAAAAAGAGATTCTCGCTCTACCGGAACCAACTGCAAAAGCGTTGGCGGATTGGATCAAAGTCCTGGGAGAGTCGGATGGCCCCCTGTTCGTAAACTTCGACCGAGCGAAGAAGGGCAATCGTCTGACCGGAGCCGCAGTCTATTACGTCATCCGCAAACTCGGCAAGGAAATTGGGATTACCACTCGACCTCACGGATTGCGACACAGCGCGATAACCGCTTGCGTTGAACAGTTTCCGCTCACTGAGGTTCAGAAGTTTTCTCGTCACAAGAAGATTGAAACGGTGGCGGTTTACGCCGACAACAAAGAAGGGGTTCAGTCGAAGATCGCGGATTTCGTAAGCGCAACGGCTTAGTTTGCAGAAATGCCTATTATCGCGAACATGCGGACACCTCCCTCAAACCCAAATTGAAATCTATGGTGGGACACTACCGCTGTCGTCGGACAAGTCACCGCTCCCGGCATTTCGCTTGACTGGCGAGAGTGCCACGACGTACATTCACGAAAATGATTGGGAGGGCTGTTTCATCAACCCGACGCCTGTATTTCCGCCTTGCCATTTGTGAGGCACGCCCCTCGACGGATCGATCAAATCAGACGGGCAACTCGGTATTACCGAGCAATGAACCTCGCCAGAAAGGATACTTTCATGGATGTAACGGAGATCTACACACAGGGTGAAAAATTCTTCCAGGCAAAGGAATATGGCTTTCTACTAGGCTATGTGGAGACAGGTTTCGTTCGCGATAATGATCGCCGAATCCTCGACCGCTTCACATTTCGCCAGAAATCCATAGATGCCCCGGAGGCTTTAACGGCGTGCCGAGTGTTGGACATAGAGCTTTCTTCGCCCGTGATAATGTCATCGATGACCATGCCGATTCCCGCCATTGCGGACGACGCCTTGATGCAGCTTGCACGCGGGCTGAAAGCAGCCGGAAGCCTTATGTGGTCGATCGCGTTTTGGAGCTTTGTCCTCACCCAAGATGTTACACAGTATTGGCCTTCATGCTTGAAGCACAGTACAAAATAGGAGGTTGTCATGCTGACAGTGGTTGCCTTCGCTCAGGCGAAACCCGGTAAAGAAATGGACCTTGAAAAGGCTCTTCTGGAACTTGTTTCCCATACTCGGAAAGAAGCTGCCTGCATTAATTATGATCTCCATCGACACCTAGACAAACCGGGCATGTTCGTGTTCTACGAAAACTGGATTAACAAAGCCGGTCTAGAGCAACACCGTAAAACACAGCACATTACGGATTTCCGCGCAAAGGCTGGGGAACTCCTTGCCGAGCCGCTTCAAATTGAATTGTGCGAGATGGTCTCCCAGCAGGCGACCAAAAAGTGAGGAGTCCGGTCTACCTTCGCGGATCTGGTAAGGAACGCCCCCAATCAACTAGGGAATCTCATTCTCTAAAGAAAAAGTAAGAAAGGGTCCTCGGCTCATGTGAGGTCGAACTGAGCCCACAACCGATGATATAAGAAGTTTAGGGCACCTCTAAAAATTGATTGATTTTCAGCGTATTGTGTAAGTGGTTTGGGTGCCGCTGTGTTATAGGGCGAGAGTATCCCAGACACGGAGAAAGATCAAAATGCCAATTCGCCTTCAACCCGGTTTTTTCGATATTCATGAGCGTACAGCCAAGCTGACAGAGATGGGTGATCCGTTGGTTGTACTGAAAGAGCAGATTGACTGGGAAGCATTTCGACCCAGCTTGAATGTTGTGTATGAGAAAGCCAGGAAGAGTAACGCAGGGGCGAAGCCGATTGATGTGGTTCTAATGTTCAAGATTTTAGTGCTTCAGCAGTTGAATAACCTGTCGGATGACCGGATTGAATATCAGATCCGGGATCGACTATCGTTCATGCGATTTCTGGGGCTACAGCTTGAAAGCCGGGTACCGGATGCCAAGACGGTATGGCTGTTTCGTGAACGCCTGAAAGAGTTGAAGTTGGTTGATGAGCTGTTTGCGAAGTTTCATGAGCAGCTGGCGATGCATGGCTATGTGGCGCGTGCGGGGCAAATTATTGATGCCACGTTTGTTGAAGTGCCACGTCAACGCAACAGTCGAGAAGAGAACGCCGGCATCAAGGCGGGAGAGCCACCTGAAGCGTGGGACAAGAAGCCGGCCAAACGGCGTCAGAAGGATGTTGATGCACGTTGGACGAAGAAGAATGAAGAGAGGCACTACGGCTACAAAAACCATGTAAATGCCGACGAAGCCAACAAGCTGGTGCAGAGTTACGCAGTGAGCGATGCGGCGGTACATGACAGCCAGGTGTTTGAAGAACTCCTGGATCAGAAAATCGATACCGACGGTAAGAAGCGCCCGATATACGCAGACAGCGCATACCGTTCCAAAGAGTGCGAAGAGACGCTGATTGCTAATGAGTTTGAAAGTCAGATCCATGAAAAAGGTGCCCGCGGCCATCCTCTTACCGACGAACAAAAGGCATCAAATCGGATCAAGTCGAAGACTAGGGCACGGGTGGAACACATATTTGGCGCACAGCATGCAATGGGCGGCCATATTGTGCGCACCATTGGTTTGGCGCGCGCGAAGGTCAAGATTGGCATGATGAACCTCGTCTACAACATGAAGCGTCTGGTCCAATTGATCAAGCGAGATGTGCGTGCTGCAAACCTGCGTTACGCTACATTAGGAGAGGTGCGTCCGCAGTAGCATAAAGAGCGGGGAATACCAGAAAAAAGCAGAGTTTCTACCTCTGAATCTTGCTCAAAATCCGCTCAAATTATGCCGAAATGAAGTATTTTGGAAAATCTCAGGTCGCCGGGGTAATTAATAGAGGTCCCCTTTAGGGTATATTCACCTGGCAAAGATTGTACCTGTAACTAACTGAGATGATGAAATGTATGCAATTTAGTCTATTTCTTTGCCACGTGAACGGCTCCGAAAATAAATAAGGAGGTGCGATCATGGCGAACGAAAAAACATCGGAAACTCCAACGATGGTGCGTTTTGGTATGGCAGTTGCGGATTGGTGCGAAAGATGGTTCCCCGACGCACTTGTATTTGCCATCCTAGCCACCAAGCTCTCCGTATACAGTACTAAATCCTGAACAAACAGCCAATAACCCGCTTATTTCCAGGTGTTACCAGTCAAAGAACATCCCTTGTTGGACGGAACTTCCGCTACAGGAATAACTGACGTCGGCAACCACTCTGAGTTTTTCATCCTTTTTCAACCAACTCTGTGTCAGCAGGATCAGTTCGAGCCCCAGTTCAGGCTTGCTTTTGTATGGCTGATCCTTCGGCTTGACTTTGGCAACATGCGGAAACCAGAGCCGTGCCGCATAAGGTAGACAGAATACTCGTCCGTTGACTTCCGGCAAGGTTACGGCCAACCCACAATCACCAAACAGATCCCATGATCGTGTATTTGCCCATTGCGGGCTGATCCGTCATGCTGCCAGCCCGCGCCGCAGATTTTACGGCCCGTATGTTTATTGAGGGTGTCATCAAGGACAACCAATATCTCCTGGCGCGGCATCTGCAGCACATCGATCATCCGACAGAATAGACGTTGCGCAACCGCATCAATGCTCCAATTCGCCCGGGAGATGAATCGGTAAATGTTGGAATAATGCTCCGTTTCATGCAACTTCAAGGTGAGCAAGATGCTACTGATAGTATGCCGCTCCACGGCCAAGACCCATCCCGCGATCAGGAGAGCAAAATGCCTAAGACTCGGAGCAGTGAAACAACTCCGCAAATTTATCTCCTCAATCCCGAACGGTTGTGTTAACTTGCGCTTGCACATGGGCGTTACCCCCTTTTGGTTTTCTGTGCTGGAGTAACGCCTTATTCTTATGCCCCCTTTTCTTGTCCAGCTCTTTTTCGTAACACCGAAATGGCAAAACTATAATCCTCTAGAATCAAAGTCTAAAAACCCGCTCAGCGTTTTTATGTGTTATCTTGACCAGATCACCAGGCTTCAAGTGAGCGGAAGCGGAATCCAAAAATTTCCGGCCGTCCGGATTGGGGCTATACGGGTAATCCACCCCAAACATGATGCGGTCAGCTCCTATCACCTCCAAAGCGCATAGCAGCGGTGGTACTGTGAAATAACCGCTCGTATTGATATAAAAGTTCGTACGGAAATAATCCGCAACCCTTCGCTGAAGGTTAGTTGCGAGCGGGCTTAGCCAATCATCAGCTCTGGCCAGTGTATAAGGGATGTTTTCGCCCATATGGCCGATGATAATTTGCAGTTTCGGAAAGCGGTCGAATACCCCGGACAATATGAGGCGATAGCTATGCAGGCCCATTTCGACGTGCCAGCCCCAGCCTGGCATCGCTAAGGTGGCGGCCACGCCCGGCAGTCCGCTAAAGTATTCCTCGAAAATCTCCACTGGAGGCTCACCCGGGTGAATGTAGAAGGGGACGTCTAATCTTTCCGCCTCTGCCAGGACCGGACTGAAGCTTGGATCGTCAAGGAAGAGTCCGTTACATATGCCGCTCCACACCGCTCCTTTCAACCCAAGCCTATTCACGCATCGTTCCAGCTCCGCGGCTGCCTTCTCCGGGTCGTGCATCGGTAATTGAGCAAGGCCAGAAAACCGGTCTGGGTGAGAGCGGATCGCCTCGGCGAGTACATCGTTGCTCTCTCGGGACAGAGAAGTAACGACATCCTTGTCCATCCCGCCAAAATGGCCCGAGAACTGAAGCACCTGCATGTCTATTCCCGCTGCGTCCATGTCGGCCAGCCGGCCTTCTCCCAAGTCAAGCATTTTTTTGAACACCGATTCTATCGTCTTTTTTTGCTCATCGACGTAAACCCCAATCATTGATTTCCCGTCGGCTCGTTTTGCTGCGAGCAACTTGGGAATCACAAAATGCTCTTCAATAGCAATCGTTTTCATTTTAACTCCTGCTTTTTCTTCTTTTTCGCCGGCTCCACTCAGGGGGTCCCTATTAGATGGCTCACCAGCCATTACCTGGCTTGAAAATGCATAACTTGCAACCCCGGCAGCAGCAATGCTCGTGTGCTTTATGAAATCCCTTCCGGATATTCCATGGTGTTCATCATCGCATTTGCCAAATGCCTCATTGCAACCATCTGGGCCCTCCAAATTCTGTTCTTATCTACCCATAGCTACCTCCTTATTCTTAAAGATTGTGTTCATAAAGCTAGTGTTACGTTCCTCAAGTTAGAGTGCTAATCAAGATGCCTAACGCTGTTTCTCTTGCGACATACGGTAAAAAGGCTGGCACTCTTATTTCGGGAACGCAACACTAGACAGCGAAGTCGGTACCCTGTCTACCTTTAATTCAGCAGTTCAATATACTGCCTCTGTGTCTGCCCTCCCAACGCTTGACTTGTCCCCTTGCGAGGAACGTTCCTTCTGCATTCCGCGGCCCATCGAATGACGATCCCCGTTTCACTCATGCCATACCCCTTTAAACAGACTAGCCGGGACCGTTCTTCCAATGTTTCATCACATCACCTGGGCATTGAGTAGGTCGCTATCCATTCTCCATCAGCCCGCTTAATATAGACTTATTTCTGGGCAGCATTTTCTTTTCGAGTAAAACCGTTTCTAAGCCTGCTTCCGCGCATCGTTTTGCCGCGGCACAGCCCGCGGGTCCTGCACCAACGACCACCACGGCAATATTTCTCGCGCCCATCTCAAGGGACTCCTTGACCTTGGAAAAAGCTAGATGGTTCCCGGAAGTCTCTATGTCTTGGCAATCCGATTTCTTCTCAATTTTTGGTTAAAACGATAGAAAGAGTCAAGCTAAAAAACTATTTGGTTAATTTAGAAAATCTAAATTAAAAGAACCTGTTGAAGCCAATAAGTACAGTACCCTTGAGTTTCAAAGGAGCTGTTACGGCTATAGGTTCTTTGTTATGAGATAGGAAGTTTTTCAGGTCCGGTGCCCTGCCCCCAAAAACTGATCCACGTTCTAAGTTAGGATGGAGTAGGGCCCTGGGCTAAACCAAGAGGTCAGGAAGACGCGGAATCGCTGCACAATAGAAGAGATGATAAGGATGTTTCGGAAATACGACCAGAGTTTCCGCGAAAACGGCAAAAATACGATGACAAGCTTGCAATTTCAGTTAGTTATATCGATATAAAATGAACCCCTAACACTGTGGCCTGGCCCAATTCCCGTCCAATTCTGGCTCTTTGAAGTTGTCACCCAGCGCGTCGGTCCTTATCACACCGGCCTGGCTGCGCTCGTTCTTTGTTGCTAGTGGCACTCGCATTGGGACAGATATAGCTAATGATCATATTCGGTTGCCCATATTATCTATTATCCATCCGGAAACCCAGGTATGAGATTCATCTATTTTAGGCCAATAGCAAAAATCAAGCGAGCCTGAGGCGGTGATCGCGGAGTAAACCTATTAGCGACTGGAGAAACCAGTATGGCGGTCCAGATAAAAAAATGCTTGACAATATTAGTTTACTAGTAAACTTTGGCCGAACACCCGCCAAAGACCTGGTTTGTAGCCGCAAGGGGAATCGAGGGGGAAGATTCTCAAACTAAGGCAACATACCTGTAATAATTTGCCCTGGAAATCTTGAGACTTGCACATATCTCACCAGGGCTCAAGGTCCGGTCTTCGTGCATTCTCTTCACCGTTTTCACCTTGGGATCATTCCCAGCAACAGGCTTCCTTCAGCCATTCCGACCCCTAGCTCTCGCCGCTGCCAAGCCGGCGCGTGTCCTCTCGCGTATCAACTCCGCCTAGAATTGCGCCAATGCCGCGAAGATGTTGAAAACAAGCTCACCAGATGCCGTAGTCGTGTCAATGGCTCCGTCCCTCAGAGACCGGAATCCGATGCCCTTGACTTTCAAATCCGTCACCACCGATACCAGATGCTGCATTGATCGTCCAAGTCTGTCCAAGCGCCATACAACCAAAGTGTCGCCTTTTCGTAGGGTCTTCAGGCAATCGTCAAGCCCTGGCCGGTTGCTCTTCGCTCCGCTCACTATATCGGTAAAAATGGGCTCACAGCCAGCTGCTTTGAGTTCGATTATCTGAAGAGATAAGTCCTGATCACTTGTGCTGACCCTCGCGTATCCAATATACTGTCCCATGTGTGTTCCTCCTGGTAAGGCCTGAGGGCCTCTCATAAACGCAACCCTTTGTCAAGGCCATGAGACTTTGTTTTTTAGACGGGAAAAGAGATGAAAAAGACCAATAAAAATCGTGCGGAGGCATCCAGATCGTGGGCCTCATTAAAGGCTCGTTTGATGAGACATTGATCGAGCATGTCAGGTTGCCGGGACTTTGACTAAATAACCCCTTGAGGGCCATGGTCCGAGGTTTCAGATCCTCTCACCTCCGCCGTGACTGACGCCAGGTGCGGCCTATGATATCAATCGGTTGCGTGAAATCAAGGCCAATTCCGGTCGCATCACGACCTGAAATACAGGCATTAATAACAAAAAGGGGCCCTTTGGGAGCCCTGGGATTTTGACTGATTCAGGGGGTTGAGAACCTCAGTTTCGCTGCGGAAACAAAACTTCATTCCGGTCATAGGTTGCCACAGTTCGGCGGTGACGTCCAGTTCCTAATCCCACCTCCGCATTCCCTATCCTGATTCCCATTTTCGCAGAGGTTCGAGAGCTGCCAACTAAACCCGGCTGCCCCTGGCAGTCTTCGCCTATAACCTCCTGCACATACTCAGGCGATCCTATCTCCGTTTCGAGAAGGTGAAACGGTCAACAAAGTGCCTCATCAAGCGTCGGATCCAGGTCGGAGCGAAAGTCGCGTATCACTGTCGGAGGTGGCAAGTTCATGTGGCATCCCCCTTTCCCTTGGCCCGATACTACCAATCTGTTTTTGGGTAAGGGCGACAAGGACATATTGATTGACTTAGAAGCATACGGTGAGGTACGCTCAAAAACGAGAAAAATCAGGTTTTGTCAACAACATGACTACGGTTTTGCCTGCGTCAGGTCGCGCAGGACTCCATGCGGAGACCTTTTCGGAGTCATCGGAGCTATTTTTCGACCCCTTAGCGAGGCCCAACCGCTCAAGATGGCAAGACCGCCGCATAATTCAGGGTCAACGGCAACCCGTCTGGAAGATCATTATTAGCGAAAAGAGAGTCGAACAAGTGCTCGCCAGCGACACGAGATGGAGACGAACCGTGGAGAAGGTTTTGATAACCGGATCCTCAGGATAATTCGGAAGCAAGCTCGCCACGTTTCTGGGATCCAGATCTGAGATCGAAGGGATCGTGGGGACTGACATCAGGCCTCCGGGTGTTCAACACGCCAAATTTACTTTCTATGAAAAGGACGTGCGTGAGTCCTGTGAAGACCTGTTGCGCAAATAAAAAGTAGACACAGTGATTCATACAGCTTGGATCTTATCCCCGATTCACGACAAGGCCAAGATGGAAGACATCAACATTAACGGTACGAAGGCCGTTATGGACTCCGTACCAAAAGCGGGAGTCGGCCAAGTTCTGTATACGAGTTCCACCACCGCGTACGGATTTCATCCTGACAACGACAATACCCTTACCGATGTAAGCCCACTTCGGGGAAATGATGACTTCACGTACTCGAAGTGCAAACGCCTTGTTGTGAATGATAGTGGCCTAGCGAGAGTTCGATGCAGCCTCTCAGGAAGGAATTGACCAGATGGAAAGTCTCTTTTTGGCATCAATAGTCGAATACTCGGACGATGCGATCATCGGAAAGGGGCTGGATGGTTCCATCCTCAGTTGGAATACCGGTGCGCAGAAGATGTACGGATTTTCCGCTGAGGAAGCTATTGGTCAATCTATTCTGATAGTGGTTCCACCAGACCGCCAGGATGAAGTACCCAATATTCTTGACAGAATTAGTAAGGCGGAGACCGTCGAACACTATGAAACCAAACGCATGGCCAAAAACGGACAGCAAATTCACGTGTCCGTGACCGTCTCGCCAATCAAGAACCAGGCCGGAGAAATTATCGGGGCTTCGAGCGTCGCGCGCGACATCGGCGATCGCAAACGTGCTGATGAGGCATTGCAGCGAGCTACTGCATATAGCCGAAGCTTGATTGAAGCAAGTCTGGACCCATTGGTAACGGTCAGTGCGGAAGGAAAGGTCACGGACGTAAATTCCGCGACAGAACGAGTCACCGGCCTATCGCGAAACGAACTTATTGGGACTGATTTTGTCTATTATTTCACGGATCCTGAGAAGGCCAGAGCCGGTTACCAGCAAGCGTTCAGGGAAGGTTCGGTGCGGGACTATGAGCTGGAGATACGGCACAACAATGGGGCGCTGACTCCGGTCATGTACAACGCGTCCGTATACCGGGACGAATCAGGCCAAGTTATAGGTCTTTTCGCAGCAGCTCGGGACATTACCGAGCGCAAGCGGGCGGATGACGCGGTAAAGAAAAGCCAAGTTCTGCTCAATGAGGCCCAGCAAATTGCTCATATCGGAAGCTGGGAATTGGATATCGTCAACAACGTTCTCACGTGGTCCGACGAAATCTATCGGCTGTTCGAGATCGACCCCGCGAAGTTTGGCGCCTCCTACGAAGCTTTTTTGGATGTCATCCATCCCGATGATCGCAAGGCAGTCGATTTTGCCTACACTAACTCCGTTAAGACACAGACCCCCTACGCCATCGATCATCGTCTTCGCTTTTCGGACGGACGTATAAAACACGTTCACGAACAATGCGAAACCCACTACAACGCCGACGGCAAGCCCCTCCGCTCCTTTGGAACGGTTCAGGATATTACCGAACACAAGCGTGCAGAAGAGCGACTTCATCTGTTGAACTTTGCTTTGGATAATGTGAGCGAGGCCGCCTTTCTGATAGATAAAAATGCGCGGTTTCGTTTTGTGAATGAAGCGGCTTGCCGCGTACTAGGTTACACTCGATCTGAATTGCTGGGCTTGGGTGTGTCAGATGTTGACGCTGACTTTCCCAAGGATCGCTGGAACAGCCATTGGAACGATCTAAAAGCGCAGGGTTCGCTGACCATCGAAGGTCGCCACAAGGCAAGGGACGGTCGCATTTTCCCAGTTGAGATCAACGCCAACTATTTCGAGTACGGAGGCCAGGGCTACAACCTGGGTATGGTGCGCGACATTACGGAGCGCAAGCGTTCGGAGGAGGCACTGAGCCGTTTGAATCGCCAACTGCAAGCCGTCAGCAACTGCAACCAGGTTCTCTTGCGCGCCCTGGATGAACAGGCCTTAGTTAACGACATCTGCCGCATAATTTGTGATGAGACGGGTTACCGTTTAGCTTGGGTGGGATATGCTGAGAATGATGATGCTAAAACCATACGCCCTGTCGCTTGGGCTGGAGTCGATAGCGGCTATGTCGCAGATGCCAAACTTTCTTGGGCAGACGACACCGAACGAGGACGGGGACCTGCTGGAACAGCTATTCGGAGTGGAGAGACAGTCTGTGTTCAGGATTTCGATACGGACCCGGTATTTGGCCCGTGGCGCGAGAGCGCCTTGCAGCGAGGTTATCGCTCAGGTATCGTCCTGCCCGTTAAGGACGAGAGTGCAAAAGTGTTCGGGGTTCTCATGCTTTATCACTCGGAACCCAACGTTACGACTTCAGATGAAATCCAGCTCATGGAGGAGCTGGCAGGCGATTTGGCGTTCGGTATTAACACCTTGCGCACTCGCGCAGAGCGCAAGCGAGCCGAGATAGAGCGTGAAAGACTGATCACGGAACTGGAAACCAAGAACGCGGAACTGGAAAGATTCACGTATTCGGTTTCTCACGACTTGAAAAGCCCCCTGATTACCATCAGGACATTTTTGGGATTTGTTGCGGAAAATTTGGCTGCCGGAAACACTGAGAACGTAACGTCCGACTTGGACCGCATCGACAAGGCGGCAGAGAGAATGGGACAACTTCTGGATGAGATTCTGGAGCTTTCCCGGGTCGGCAGGTTGTTCGATCCGCCCTCGGAAGTTCCTGTGGGTGATCTAATACATGAGGTACTGGAGTTCTTGTCCGGCAGAATAGCGCAGCAACGGCTAGAAGTGCAAATCGCTTCTGATTTACCTGTCCTGTACGTTGACCGTCCACGCGTGCTGCAGGTTTTCCAAAACCTGATCGAAAATTCTATAAAATTTATAGGTGATCAACCCCAACCCAAGATCGAGATTGGCGCAAGGCGGGATGGTGAAGAGACGGTCTTGTTTGTTAGGGATAACGGCATGGGTATCCAACCCAATTACCATGAAAAGGTGTTCGGTCTCTTTGACAAGTTAAACCCGCAGGCCGAGGGAACAGGCTTAGGATTAGCTCTGGTTAAACGGATCGTGGAAGTGCATGGCGGTCGTATATGGGTGGAATCCGAGGGCACAGGACATGGCTCGACTTTCTATTTTACACTGCCTTCTTTCTGGAGCCTTCTGCCGAACCGTGATTATGAAAGGTGAGACATCGTGATTTTGCTGGTTGAGGACAACCCGGATCATGCGGAAATAGTGATGCGCTCTTTCAAGGCTCACCAGGTGGACCATCCCGTTCTGCATGTGACCGACGAGGAGACTGCTCTGGATTACCTGCATCGAAGGAGCGAATACGCTCATCCCGAGAAAAGCCCTCGACCCGAATTGGTCCTTTTGGACCTCCGCCTGCCGAAGATGAACGGCCTGGAAGTCCTCAAAGAGATAAAAGAGTCCAAAGCGCTGTGCGGGATACCGGTCGTCATCTTGACCAGTTCGCAGATAGTTGATGATGTGGAGATGGCATTCGAATACCATGCAAACAGTTATATTGTGAAGCCCTTGGAGTTTAGAGAGTTCATGGAGCTGATGAGGGGCGTAGCGTCTTATTGGCTTAATTGCAACGTCAATCCCCGTGGACCAAGATAATTTTTCTCAGCATCCGGGAGCATTGTTGGACTCCCAGATAGAGGAAAGGAACCGCAACATGAAAGGACGACCTTTTAAGATCTTGCTGGTTGAAGACAACGGAGATCATGCAGAGATGATTAGCCGAAGTCTCAAATCTCATCCCTTGGCTAACATCATTTATCACGTGAGCGACGGACAGGCCGCGCTGGATTACCTTCTCAGAGAGGGCGCATACGAAGATCCCAAGAAGAGCCCTAGGCCCGATGTGATCCTTTTGGATCTGCGCCTGCCAAAGGTAGACGGTTTGGCAGTCCTGGCTCGCATAAAAGAAACCAAGGGGTTCCTCAGGATACCGGTAGTGGTCCTAACGGGTTCCGATGCGGACCTTGACATTGCAAAGGCATACGACTTTCATGTCAACAGTTATCTTGTTAAGCCGATGGATTTTAATAAATTCACTGATTTGATGAAGGATTTGGGATTTTACTGGTTCTCCTGGAACGTGAATCCCTTTGCTCAGGCCTCGCTCGGTTGAAAAGGGGCATTCGGAATGGCCGACGATACCATCAAAATTTTGCTCATAGAAGATGAAGAAGCGCACATGGAAGCTGTCAAGCGAGCTTTTCAACCTCATGCAGGCACCATGTACTTGACCTGCGCACGGACGATGCGGGAGGCGATGAGACTCCTGGACGAATCTATCCCCCATCTCGTTATAACCGACTGGCTGCTCCCGGATGGCAAAGGCATGGACATTCTGAGCCGCGACAAAGACCGGGCTCAGTTTCCGGTAATCTTGATGACCAGCCACGGTAATGAGCAGATCGCGGTCGATGCCATGAAGGCCGGCATTCTGGATTACGTGATGAAATCGCCGTCTGCTTTTGCCGATTTGCCTCGCATCGCTGAGCGAGCATTACGTGAGTGGGAGGTGCTGGCCGAGAACAAGCGAATACAGGAGGCACTGCAGCACAGCAAAGCTTACCTGGCCGCCACGCAAAGCCTGTCCCACACGGGCACCTGGGCTTGGGATCCGATCAACAGCAAATTTGTCTACGCGTCCGAGGAGCTGTTCCGGATTATGGGCTTTGATCCGCAACAGGGAATACCGACGGCGGACAAAGTGTTGGAACGAATCCACCGAGAAGACCTGGACAAGATCAAAAAGGCCAGGACGTTGCCCGAGAAAGTAGATTTCGCTTACGAAGCCACAATCGTGCTGCCCGATGGAACAATGAAACACCTCGATGCATTGGTCCATCCAGTTCTGAATCGCGACGGAGACCTTGTTGAAGTGATCGGATGTCTGGCCGACATCACGGACCGCAAGCGCGCCGAGGTGGCTCTACGAGTGAGCGAGGAACGGTTTCGCGCCGTTTTTGAGGGCGCGAGGGACATGATTCTCATCAAAGACCACTCGTTGAGGTTCACTCATGTGAACCACACCGGGGAAAGGACGTTGGGCCTGCCCGCGTCGGAAATTATCGGGCGGACCGCGGAGGACCTCTTCGATAAAGAGGCTGCCTCGTACATCAAGGATGTGGATGAACGTGTCCTCCAGGGTCAGGTGGTGGAAGGAGAATATGTACGAAAGGTCAGAGGCGACCCTATAACGTTCAGTGAAGTCAAGGTGCCGCTGCGCAACGACGCGGGTGCTATCATTGGTATCTGTGGCATTTTTCGCGATATTACGGATAGGAAGAATGTGAGTCAGGCCTGGACAATGCCGCTAAGTGATCACTATCCTTCTCCAGCCATGCATAAGGCACTCCGAGAAGCACGCTATGCGTCTGCAACGGAAAGCATCGTCCTGCTTCAGGGTGAGAGCGGCAGCGGAAAGGATTATCTGGCGAGGTGGATCCACGATCAATCGAAGCGGTCTGGCGGCCCTTATTTTGCTGTAAACTGCGCCGCGATACCGAAAGAGCTAGCCGAATCAGAGCTTTTCGGTCATGAGGCTGGCTCCTTTACGGGAGCTAGCAGCCGCAAAAGAGGGCTCTTGGAGTTGGCCGAGGGTGGGACGTTGCTGCTCAACGAAATCGGTGAGCTGCCCCTTTCATTGCAATCCAAGCTACTTACTTTTCTCGATACCAAGTCATTGCTTCGTGTTGGCGGGGATAAAAGTATTCACATAAATGCGCGCCTCATTGCTGCCACCCACCGGAATTTGGAAACTGAGGTTGCCGAAGGCCGGTTCATGGCCCCCCTTTTCTACCGTCTCAATGTTTTCACGATACAGGTTCCACCACTCCGCGATCGGATTGAAGACATCCCCGTGCTTGCTGAAGAAATCCTCTTGGCCTTAGGCACCGAACTTCAACTTTCGCAAACACCGACGATAGATCTCGCACAGATGAATATACTTATGCGGTATAGTTGGCCTGGAAATGTGAGAGAACTACGAAATGTGCTTGAAAGGGCTTTGATGTTGGCATGCGGCGATCGGCTTGACATCGTTCTCCCAGTAGAGTCTCAATGTTCCGACGACTGGGAGCATACTATTCGGTTCACACCTGGCCGATCTCTCCAGGACGTCACCGATGAGGTCACGCACTCCTTGTGTGAGTATGTCTTGCGACGCTCGAGCGGCAGCAGGCAAGAAACTGCACGTCTACTCGAGATATCCCGAACTGCCTTATACCGGCACATGAAGCGGTTGCGAATAACGAACGATAATGAAACAGGGAACTGACCTGCTGCGCGATATTGGAACATGAGCAATTGTGTCAAAGAAGTTGAATTATCTTCGCCTTACTAGTAAACGACCCTTGTCTTTCGGCTTTCACGTTTCATTTTCGCGCATTTCCTCCCAGAATTTCTTGCCCTAACAGAATCGCCTTGCGCCGAATACCCGGAGATTTCAATAGAATCCCGTCATCACCCTTACCAGTTGATCCTGGCATGAAAAATGCTTGCTGCCTGACATAGATCGATGAGCAACGATCGTCGCTCAGTTCAGGGAGGGAGCAGAGATGAAAATTGAAGACCAAATCGATGAATTGATCAAAGCTGGCTGGAGGGTGGTTGAATCCGATTTTGAGCCTGTTTCATTCCAGCATTGGAGGCTGCAAGCGTTCGAATGTCTTAATGCGATGTTTGGTCCGGAGCACGTTTATACCAAGTACTTTGAGCACTTCGTCAAACAGCGCGACAGAAACAATGTTCTTGCTGCAGGCGGAGTGCTTAGTGCAGCCAAAGAACAGATGAAAGGCGCCTCATCCAATCCGTATGGGAACTTCAGGTCGGTGTAGCGCCTCTGCTGAGGGTGTGCCGGTTGGCAATACCGAAGGATGATTTCGGGTAATTCAACGGGACGCTTGTTTCTGTCCTTCATATATGAATTTGATTCCCGCGTCCTAGGGGGGACCCATGAGAATCTCGGATCAAGACACGTCGCGAATAATACGGCTTATTGGTGAGGGAGAATGCCTTGAATCCTATGATTTAGAAGCATTTTATCGCTGGATGGAAGCCTCATGCGAGGCATTGAAATTCGACCCCGTCCAACAGGAGAGATTCCTCCGATACTGCGGTTCGTCTTGTGACTCCACATCGGCGAGGATTCACATGGGGCTATGGATGCTCAAACAGGCAATCTAACGGCTCTATCCGGGACAAATGCAAAACCGATCCATGAGTTTCCTTAGTTATCGCCGATCACGGAGTGCAAAATTGTCCCTCATCAACATGACGACGGTTTTGCCTGCGCCGGGGCGCCATGGGATACCCCACCGGGAGCTTCTGAGGTCAGCCGGTCGGAGACGCTGAAGGAGGCGGTCAACGGAAACGAGGAAATCCTCAGCTGCCTGGACCGGCTATTTTGGAAGACTATTACGCTCCGCACCAGGGTACGACAGGTGGGCGTAAAACTCTCAGGAATAGGGACCCCCGTACACCAGATGAACCTTTTTGACCCAGAACTTCCCCTTCGTGAGGAGCGAGACCGAGTAGTGGATACTATACGACACCGATTTGGTTTTGATGCGGTCCGTCTACCGGAAGAAAAATGAAATTCCAGGATACATCTTTAGATGGGGGTTACGGGGCAAGCTGCATCATCAACCTAAGTTAGAGTGGGACCGAAAAACAACGGTGCCCTGAGCGTGTCGCCGGCCGTCACCCAAGAAATTTTTGTATTTCAGCGATTATACCCTCAAGGGCGCGAACAGATTGTACGAGATCACCGCTGATTTCCAGGCTGTGGTCTGCATTCTCAATTACCATCGCTTGTCCTGCCGTTGCCTGCACAGCCTCGGCCAATCTTACGGCATCATAATGGGAATCAGCCGTGCCTATGACGAATAACGCTGGATGCGCCCTTTGCTTTATCTGGGCGCACAACGTCTCGTTGCGTAAGATGGGCGTCAGCCATACACACCGGAGGGAGGGCAGGGGCTCTTCGGTAGCCAGTAGTTGCCCCATAGTCCAGGGCGATTTCCCAATCACAATTTGCCGTGACTCCTTCCTGCATTTCAAGGCAAAGGGTTCTCCTTATACTTTGCCAAAGTCTCGACAACCGTCTGCCAAAGAGTGTTCGCCGTTTCCTGCGTTTCCAAGTCACCTTGAATCCACCAAATCTTGTCAGCCAAAGCCTCGTCGTTGTGTCTTATCCACAAGTGAACGGCTATGTTCATATTGTGCCGACGTTCAAGGACCTGAATTGCCAGAATCGCGGGCTTTTCGCTGAACTGCGGGTGGTTCGCACAGTCATGCCAAGCCTGTCTGATTTTCTCCAAAAAATTGCTCCGCCGGGCCTGAAACGTGACCAAAACCTCCTCAGTGTCCTGGTCGATGAGCACCAAGCTCCGACCTTCAGGTGGCACCCCGTAAGCCAGATCCATTCGGTCCAATTCATCAGCCCTGTGCTCCTTTGTGCCTTCGCTGCGAAGCTCCCTGAGCGTGCCCATACCAAAAATCCTTTCTATTGTTTTAACGCGGTTACCCCAACACGAAGCCAGAACATCTTAGCAACGAGCGCGCCTCGTTATTCCTTTGCGCCTGCTGCAATCAGTAAGCTCACGATCTGACCGCGCTTCAACTTCCGAGCGTGAAATAGGGCTGTCTTCTGGCGGCCTTTTCTCCGATTCGGATCGGCACCGGCATCCAGGAGCAACTTAACCATTTCAGGATCGCCACTCATCACGGCGTAGATTATCGGGGTTTTCCCGGTGTTTTCTTCGATCCGATTCACGTCCGCAAATCTCAGCAACAGTCGCACCATTTCTCGAAGCCCCATGTGGATAGCCCCGGTCAAAGCCTTGTTGAACGTCCATGCTAGGTCCATCGTGGGAATCAAGTCACGATTCTGTTCCAGCAAACATGTCGTTTGCACAACATCCTTGCGTGCAACTGCTCCATGCAACGCAAATCCAAAATCCAATGCTCTTGTGAGCAGGATTTCCTTTTCCTGATCACGCCTCTCTTTGGAGCGCAGACGATTTGCCTCTCCTTGAATTGTTCTGAGTGAGCCCACGAATCCCCCTTTCGGAATACTTGAGTTTCAAAAGAAACGGACGGCCTCGTTGACGTCCCATTTCTCAGGCCCCTTTGTGTTGGCCCCTGGCACGGCCATCACCCCGGCCACCTTGCCGCATCATGGATGACTTCCGTGCCAACGGGGCGATTAGCAGTCCACCCGCCCGCAATCCACTCTCGCCCTCTGCTCATACTCCTCGATGTCACTGAGCAGAAAACGAACAACGGGTTTCGCTCCGCGACCGCGGCGAAGATCGGCCCAAGGGATCAGGCCGTCTTGGCGAAGGCGATCCAGCGTGCGAACCGAGACCGACCACCGGCTAGCCAATGCCTCGCGGGTCAACAGAATTGGATTGTGATAGTTGGAAGGGGCTGAAAGGACCGGAGGTTCGGAACAATTCCCGGAGCCCGTGTGCTTCCCGTGCATATAGAGAACTCTCTATTCTTCGGTGGCGCAGTGTCCGAACCACCGACGAAAGAGGTCTCAGTCTCTCTTATGGCACGCAAGCTCCCGACATGAGGTCGGCAAAACGGGTACCTGGATAAAGAGATCCTCTGTCTCATGATCGCCGCTCCGTATTCCGGATGGCGGCCTACTAATTCTTCTCCCAAATGCCTATCACTCTTGGGCAGAATTGTCAATCCGTTGGGCGCAAAAGTGAGGACTGGACTGGGAAAACGGGGCTGCCTAATTCACGGGAGAGGTTGAAAGTTATGACCTCGGAGCAGGCAGGAACTATGGACTCACCACGACTGAAAATGACTTACATATCCGCGCCGTGGTTATCCCTGGGTTATCCCTTAACAAAAAGAGGTCAGCCTTGATCTGGCTAACCTCTTGATTTCTTTGGTGCGCCCGATACGATTCGAACGTACGGCCTCAACATCCGGAGTGTTGCGCTCTATCCAACTGAGCTACGGGCGCACAAGATAAATCTAGCCCAGCCACGATCAAGTGTCAACGTGTTTTGGTCATCTGATAATCGGCTTTACTCCAACGCTCATTTGCAATAGTGTTCGGAATTAGTGGGGGAACTCGCGGCGTGCGGGAAGATGAGTTGTTGTCGGGTCATCCATTGATTTCGGAACTCAGCATGCTCGGTGCAATCTGCTTTCTGCGGGGATGGTTCGAGCAACAGTAACAGGGGGCCGACAACCCAAAGGGATTATTATTGTACGCGGGAGTCTGAAATGCCTGACTACACAAGTCCCAGTTACAGCCTGACCATCAGATTAAGCATTGAGCGCAAACCTGGAATGCTGGGCCGTATCACGACCACCATCGGGCAACGGGGCGGCCTGATGGGGGCCATCGCAATCGTCAGCCTCGAAAGAGGTCGAATCGTTCGCGACTTAAATGTTTATGCTCGCGATGAAAATCACGAACAGAGAATTGTCGATGGATTGAAGGGGATTCCCGGGGTCCAAGTCCTGACGGTAAAGGATCGGACTTTCGATTATCACGAGGGCGGGAAGATCCGGGTTGAATCACGAAGAGAAATCGAAGGGCCTGACGATCTCGCCATAGCCTATACCCCCGGAGTGGGACGAATAAGCTTGGCAGTGG
>JBKQMK010000458.1:0-16725 GCA_052146735.1 Desulfomonilaceae bacterium
GGCCACATTGTCCTTGGCAGTCCCGGCAAGGTCCCGTTCTTGAAAAGACTATTGGGGAAAAAGAGCGTCGTTGAACTCCTTATCAAGAATCCGAGAGGCATTACAGTAGTAGTTCTAGACACCAGTAGCAAGGAAGCTCCGATAGAAAAAGTGAAAGCAGGGTTTTCTGAAAGCAAGAAAACGACTGTGGTCGAGCCTTCTGCCAGCCCGGGTGCCCTCAGCCTGAGCAGTTTGTTGTCAAGTCGCCGAATCATTATGTGGGATAGGCCTGTTGAGAAAGATCTTGTGCTGAGGGCCTTGGTGGAGGTTGCGGACAAAGACGTCGAAGCATGTGACTCCGACGAGATTCTGCAAGCGGTCAGGCAGAGAGAAGAACAGGGCTCAACTTTTTTCAGTGAGGGGGTAGCGTTTCCGCATGCTCGGATCGAGGGAATTTCTACCGCGGTGGTGGCCTTGGGTTTGACTCGGCAGGGTGTCCTCGACGAGTCCACGGAAAAGCCCATTGAACTTGTCTTTCTGATACTCTCTCCCGCTCACATACCTGCTGTTCAGATTCAAGTTCTTGCTATCATTAGCCGAGCCGCCCGTAATAGGCAACTGGTCGAAAGTTTGTCTTCGGTAAGAAATCCCGAAGAAGCTTTTACAGTTATCCGGAATTGGGAAATGCTCCAGGAGCCAGAGGCACACAAGGCAGGATAATGTCCGGACAACGCAGCTATTCATGCGAAGGGATTTATTCATGAGGATTACTCAGAAAATAAGGGAAATCATGATTCCCCTCAGCAGCGCAGCCACCGCAACGGCCGACATGCCGCTGAAAGAAGCCATACCGGCTCTGAGAAAGCTCTATTGCGAGGTAGAGGAAGGTAAATGCACCGAAGCAGGTTTCCGGACTATTGTAGTGTTGGACAGAAACCGGCAAATCGCAGGCATTTTGGATTTTCAATCCATCATAAAAATTTTGATTCCCGAGACCGCCGGCAGCTTTCCGGCCAAGGTGCGAGCAGTCTGGGATTCACTGGGCGCGGTGGACACAAAATCCCGATCTTTGGATGAAGCAAAACTCGGTCTCAGAGCAAGGATCATAAAGAATGCGAAAAAGCCGGTGGGTGACATTATGCTTAAGATCAGAGGAACCATAAGCGCGGATGCAGATGTCCTGGAAGCTTTAATGGTGCTCTGTGAAAACAAAGTAAGTGTGTTGCCCGTGTACGAAGGCGATCAGCCGGTAGGAATTGTCCGCGATTCAGACCTATTCCTGAAGATAGCAGACATATTGCAGGACACGTAGCAAGACTAACGATGTCCTCCATGAATGACCCGCGCTCTTTGGATGTACCTCTTTCCAGACAAAAAATGAGCTTTTTCTTCCTTGACAGCGCGCGAACTCCGTGTTAGCGACCGGTTCGGTGTTGGTTCGTTTTGTTTCTTGTCGCTTCGTTCAAGGAGGATGTTTTGGGTTTGCGCTGTCGCGTGGGTTTCTGCGTCATCGTTTCGGTGACGTTTATTACCACCCTGGGTTGCTTGTCGGCCGTGAGTTGGGACGGCTCCTTGTCCGACATGAACCCGTCGGGAACGGTTCAGCCTTTCGCACCACCCAATGGCCTGCCGGCTTCTCTTCTTCCACCGGTTCCCGCGTTCCGGCCTATCAACGATTACCTGGTCAAATTAGCCTATGGTCGCACCTACGGCACCTCGACGCAGCTCGACTATGCAACGCTGGAATTCAGCAAGCGGCTTTCCAGTTACCCAGCGGCCACCATTTGGGGTCCTGCTGTGGGAGAGGTCCAGATGGCGCTGCTGGCTTCGTATGTTTTCTATTATGAGGGGAACGTCGAACGCGTAAAGCGGCTTGATTTTCACGACGGCTTCGAACTGGCATGGGTCCCCAAGGGTCGCTTCACGTTTCCTATCTGCTCGATTGGCATGTCCCCGTATCTTGAAAGCGGGGCGGGACTTAGCTACGTGTCGGAGACGTTCCGGAATTCAGGTTCCCGTTGGAACTGGTCTTTTCTCGGCGGATTCGGGTTTGAAAGGTGTTTGCCGGGAAACGCTACCTTTTCCCTGGGAGTACAGTGGAGGCACCTTTGTAATGGAAACATGTGGGGCAAAGGGGATGAGCTTCACAATTCCAACTCGGGAACGGATATGATCCAAGGCCTCGCGTCGTTTGTTCATCGCTTCTAATCCACTTCTTACCTGTTCCGCGTCATCTTTTCCTTTCGGCACAGTTACGATACATGGTTATCCATTAGGCTGCCTCTGGGACGTTATGGCGCTCCTTCCAATCCGGAGACAGAGCGCTTTCGGCTGCAAGGCTCCAACGTTGACACTGATTCATCCCTTTGTTACATTTTCGCTTTCCATCATTCATCAAAGGGGTAGACCAGCCATGGCGGACGTTGAAGGATTGGTAGAGGCTAGAAATGTGAAGACGTCGGGTGCGGGCAGTGCAGCCGGATTTCACTTGAAAGGATCCTCGCATCTTGATTGGGGAATGAAAAACCGGCTCTCCAGGATCATCAAGCCTGACACCGGCCGTACGGTCATGCTGGCTGTGGATCACGGATACTTCCAGGGCCCGACTTCCGGACTCGAAGTCATGGAACAGACCCTGGCGCCCTTAATTCCATACGCAGATTGCCTGATGCTCACACGGGGAATATTACGCACTTCAATCCCACCCGGTACCCAGGTCCCGATCGTGTTAAGGGTGTCAGGAGGCAACAGCGTGCTCAGCGAGCTATCCAACGAGACCTACAATGTCTCGCTGGAAGACTGTATTCGTTTGAATGTGTCGGGAATGGCGCTTTCAATATACGTCGGGGGTGAATATGAACACCAGACGCTGGTAGCGTTTTCGGATCTGATTGATGCAGGTTATGATGCCGGAATTCCGATTCTTGCGGTTACGGCTGTTGGGCGAGAAATGGCACGGGACGCACGCTATCTCTCTCTGTCTTCGAGAATCGCAGCTGAAATGGGTGCCAATATAGTAAAGACCTATTATTGCGAGAACTTCGAGAGAGTCACGACCACCTGCCCGGTTCCCATCGTCATGGCCGGGGGGAAGAAACTTCCCGAGATTGAAGCTCTAACCATGGCTTACAACGCGGTCTCCGAAGGTGCGGTCGGCGTGGATATGGGGCGCAACATCTTTCAGTCCGATTGCCCTGTTGGAATGATCAAGGCCGTACGTGCCGTAGTCCACCATAATGAGAAGCCCAAGGCTGCCCTGAAAATCTACAAGGATGAGAAAAAGGCAGCCCGCTGCTGAACGGTTCGACGTGAAACCGGTAACATTTATACCCGTAGGGGCACGGCATGGAGACTGTCTCAAAACTTTCAGATTGTCTGACATCGTAACACGAATACCCTCACCCTGCGTCCCTCTCCCAAAGGGCGAGGGAATGGCGCAACAGTTACAGGTAGCTCCCTCTCCCACTGGGAGAGGGCTGGGGTGAGGGAAACGATTTACATAAGAGTCCGGATCGTGGCACGATTGGGACCTCATTCCCGAATTTTGAGACAGCTTCTCCCTGCCGGTCCGAGTAGCCAATTGGTTCCGGGTCCTTTTCCTTTAGAAAAGCTTGTCCAGGGTTAGTACCTCCTTTGGAGCGAAATATATGCGCGTAGCCATGTATTACAATAACAAGGACATCCGCATCGAAGAGATGCCAACGCCGCGTGTCGGCCCGGATGAACTCCTTGTGAAAGTTTGGGCGAGCGGTGTTTGTGGGAGCGACGTGCTGGAATGGTATCGTTTGCCAAAGGCGCCTCTGGTCCTCGGCCACGAAATTGCCGGAGAGATAGCAGAGGTCGGGAGCGACATCCGGGAATGGAAATTAAGAGATCGCGTCTTTGTTTCCCATCATGTCCCGTGCAATATGTGCAGGTACTGTCTGGCCGGTCATCATTCGGTCTGTGACACGCTGTCTGCCACCAATTTTGACCCGGGTGGGTTCACGGAGTACGTGAAAGTGCCGGCAATCAACGTCCGTAACGGGGTCTACCGCCTGCCGGACTCAATGTCCTACGACGAAGGGGTCTTTATCGAGCCACTTGCCTGCGTGGTCAGGGGCCAGGAGCACACAGGATGGATGCCCGGGAGAAGAGTCCTTGTCATTGGCAGCGGAATAGCCGGGCTTTTGCACATACAGCTTGCCCGTGCCGCGGGCGCGGCTCGAGTCATTGCGGTGGACATCAATGCTTCGCGACTTGAAGCGGCCAAAAAATTAGGCGCGGATGTCGCCTTAACCCCTGGCGAAGGATTCATAGACCGCTTGAAGGAAAGCAATGACGGCAGACTTGCAGAGCTGGTCATCGTTTCAACAGGCGCTGCGTCGGCTGTCGGCCAAGCATTCAGCGCAGTAGATCGGGGTGGAACCATACTCTTTTTTGCCCCTTCCGACCCTGGGGCTTCTATCGAGATGCCTTTCAACGAGCTATGGCGAAAGGAGGTCACTATGACTACTACCTACGCCGGAAGCCCTCGGGATATAAATGTCGCTATCGAACTGATCTCTTCGGGTAAGTTGAATGTCATCGACATGATCACGCATCGACTCCCCCTGGAAAAGACGGCCGAGGGTTTTTCCTTGGTGGCGGAGGCCGGAGAATCCATGAAGGTCGTTATCGAGCCTCAGAAATGAGGGAGATGCGTTATTGTGACGCTCATTGTAATGAACACCTTGCGGCTGGCGGCCTGTCACGGTAGGACGACCAGTGCATGCCACGCCCCTACAAGGTGTCCTAAATGTTGCGAGTTTGACGACGAATCCGAATGAAACAATACGTGGCGAAGTCTTCCAAACAATCTTCAAACTCATGATTACGCAACCCGGCTTTGCACTCAACAACACGATGGTAACGCATGCATTCAACGCCCGCAGAAGAAATACATCGGCGTATCAAAACCCTTCAATCTGCACTGGTTGACAACGGTCTGGATGCCGCGCTGATAGTTCAGCGCGTAGATCTGTTCTACTTTTCAGGTACAGGCCAGGACGCCCATCTCTTTGTTCCGGCAGAAGGCTCGCCTCTCCTTTTAGTACGAAAGAGTTTTGAAAGGGCGATACAGGATTCTCCACTTGAGCACGTGGTGGCAGTGAAGAGCCTTTCCGGCTTAAAGAAGAGCATTGAGAGAGAATTTTCGGGCCCCCTGAAACGCCTTGGGATGGAGCTGGACGTTCTCCCCGTCAATAATTATAGGCTCTACTCAAAACTCTTTCCAAACGCGGTTATCAATGACATCTCGCCTCTGATAAGAGAGACCAGGATGGTCAAATCCGAGTACGAGCTTCAAATGATCAGGCGGGCCGCCCGCATGAACGACGCTCTGTTTTCCGCTGTGGGAGATATCCTCAAAGAGGGGATGTCGGAAATTGAGTTTGCGGGCCTCCTTGAAGCTCAGTACCGCAAGAACGGCCATCAAGGGTTTGTGCGGGTAAGAAGCTTTAATAGCGAAGTATTCTATGGACATATAATGTCGGGGGCCAATCTGGCCGTGCCGAGCTGTTCCGTGGGGCCGACCGGCGGGCCGGGACTCAATCCCACAATGCCTCAGGGCCCCGGCGCCAAGATCATTAAGAGGCACGAGCCTGTACAGATAGACTACGTGGGAGTCGTGGGCGGCTATATGGTGGATCAGGCGAGAACATTTTTCATCGGGGAGCCTCCCGAGAAATTCTTGAAGATACATGCCACAGCGCTTGCTATCCAAGAGGCCCTCATAGCGCAAGGTCGTGCTGGGACGAAAGCGGACGACCTCTACGACACTGCTATGCGCATAGCCGCTGAGGCAGGGCTTACGGAAGGTTTTATGGGATATCCGCAGCCCGTGGCGTTTGTCGGGCACGGAATCGGGCTTGAACTAGATGAATTGCCGGTGATTGGAAGGAAGTCATCCCATATTTTGAAAGAGGGGATGGTGATAGCGCTGGAGCCCAAATTTATTCTGCCCGGTAAAGGACTGGCCGGCATCGAGAATTCGTTCGTGGTGACCGAAAAAGGGTTGGATAAGCTGACCAACTTTGACGACGCCATCCAAGTACTGCAATAGGCATGGTCCCCCTTCCGGGACTCACAGCTCAGATCCGCCGCACGGAATCTCCCGCGGCAGCCAATATCGCCGCTTGCTGTCAGTATAAACCCTAACCTCTGTCCTTGCAGAATTCCACAAAGATCTTTACTTCATCTCCCGCTGATGCGCTGTCGTAATAAAAGTACACGGGAACACTCAGAGGGTATGAATGATTCTTGACCGTTCCTGCTGACGGAAGCACTGCCGGCGAGTCAGCAGCCTTTTTTATTCCAAGGATCTTGATCAGGTTATTCTTTGCCCCTCTCTGCGCGTCCACTAATCCGGCATAGCCGATTGCAGGCGGCTTTTTCTTGGAAATCTCCCTTATAATATTATGGTAGAGGTCCCTGATGCCCGCATCTGAAGTGAAATAGCCGTTCTCCATGACATTAGTTCTGAGAAAGAGCGCTACTCCCGAAGTCTGTTGGTTGGTGATGACTGCTACAGGTTCATCCGTCCCCCCGACTTCTGACCAGCGCGTGTAATCACCGGTGAATGTTTTTCGAAGCTGTTCGAGAGTTAGCTCCTGCACCCGATTCTCAGGATGGGTTATTATTGCGATAATGACCCGGCCAACCGGAACTTCAAAGGGCTTTGAGCCGCTTAAGGCAGCAGCCTGCACTTCCTTTTCGTTTATTTGCCGCGAAGCCATGGTTAGATCGGCCCTCTTATCGAAGAGTGCTTCGAGGCCAGTGGCCGTTCCGTCGCTGCCCTCAGTCCCGCCGCCTCCGCTGACCATCACTCTGATTCCGGGATTACTCGCGCTAAATGCCTTAGCCCAATTGTCGACCAGACTCGCCATAATATTGGAGCCTCTGATTCTTATAATCTTTCCCGCCTGGTCTTGAGCTTCTGAAAAACAGACCATGGCCGTCAATAATAGGGCCAACACCAATCCCAACATGGTGAGATACCTTTTATTCATCGCTCTTCTCCTAGCTTGTGTTGTGGAACCTAGATGAGCCATGTTTTCCGGGCCAAGAAACCCGGTCGTCTTGGTTTGTGGTCTAAAGATTGTCGTGGACGGCGTAAGACGCCAACTTCTTAGGATGGAAAACTGTGGAGACCCTGCCTTCTTAGGACGGAGGCTGCGGATCCCCCCGCCCGCGCTGCTGAAAGGAAGGGCGCTTAGACTTGTCAGCGCGTGGTCATATGAGCTGTTTATTCTTCCAGAATACGATGGCCTACTTCTACTGGTAGCTTAATCTTACATGAAGATCCTGCCACCTTCAACCACTTTGCGAAAAAGTGCAGGTAATGGTGTTTCTCGTATCACAACCCGAGTTGATCGCTTATCCCGCTCATCGCTTCCAGACTCAGGCCTATGAACTCGTCCAGAGGAATACCAATCTCTTCGCACAATCGGATGTGATCCCGGTTAACGGACCGGGCGAATTCTTTGGCCTTCATCCTTTTCTTCACAGACTTGACCTTGACGACAGACAACTTCTTCTCAGGAGTGACTAAGCTGGCGGCAACCAGCATCCCGGTTATGGTCTCTGCCGCCGTAAGAGCAAAGTGAATTGGCTCGCTCCGGGTCAATCCAAGATTTTCAGCGTTGTGGTATTTGATCGCCTCAACAATTGCCCGATCCACTCCCTTTTCAAGGAGAATCCTTTCGGCAAGGAGCGTATGTTGGGGCATATTGTCACGAGTTTCGTTGTAATCGATGTCATGTAGCAGCCCAGTCAGCCCCCACATTTCCGGGTCCGCGCCGAATTTTGGAGCCAGAGCCCTCATGATCGCTTCAGAGGCCAAGCAGTGCTTTCGCATGTTGTCCGTTTCCAGGTACTGCTCCATGAGCGCCCGGGCTTGTTCTCTCGAGATACCCCAGTTATTGGTACTCACATCATAGCCTTTCTCAATGAAGAACCTTCTTGACGGAGAATAACGCCATCAGCCCTGAAACTTACCTAAGTTGTTTATCACAATCGTGACGGTTGTCACAACCCTGAAAGGAAGGCGCTGTCATTGACATTTCATCTCGTGGTAGCTATGTTAAACGCGACAATTATGAGGCTTCTGAATTGCTTTCTCCAGTTTCATTAGTGAGGTGATCCCATGCGAACCATAAATATGGACCACGTGGCCGCGTCCCCGATACTACCTGACGTGGTGGACGCGATGATGCCTTTTCTAAAAGAGCAGTATGGAAACCCTTCCAGTATGCATAGCCTCGGTGCAGACGTGACCGACGCCATTGACCAGGCCAGGGAGACGGTAGCGGCATTGATCAGCGCCAAACCCCAAGAGGTCTTTTTCACGTCCGGAGGGACTGAGTCCAACAACTGGGCGCTCAAGGGGGTTCTTCAGGCGAACCGCGCCCGAGGCAATCATATTGTGACCTCCTCCATCGAGCATTTCTCGATCATGCATGCGATAAAAGCCCTTGAAAACCAAGGAGCAGAAGTAACTCGCCTACCTGTGGACAAATATGGCATGGTCGACCCCGCGGACGTCGAGAAATCAATTACTCCCCGCACTGTTCTTATTTCCGTCATGCATGCAAACAACGAAACAGGCACTATCCAGCCCATCGCGGAAATCGGGAGGATCGCACGCAGCCACAAAATACCTTTTCATACGGATGCTGTGGCAACCGTGGGCACCATCCCTGTTGACGTAGAGGCTTTGAACGCGGACTTGCTTTCTTTGGCTGCCAATCCGTTTTACGGTCCCCTGGGAGTGGGCGCTTTCTATATACGCAAAGGAGTCAAGATCGCGCCGTTGATGGATGGCGGAATCCAGGAAGGGGGCTACAGGGCAGGCACTGAAAACGTCCTCGGCATCGTGGGCATGGGAAAAGCAGCCGAGATCGCCGCCGGAGAGATTGAGCCCAGGATGGCTCATCTGGTGCCTTTGAGAGACAGGTTGATCAAAGAGATTACCGGAGCGATAGAGGAGGTTGACCTGGTGGGCCATCCCACCATTCGACTCCCCGGTAACGCCAGCCTCACTGTGAAGTATGTTGAAGGAGAGTCCATGCTGCTCTTCCTTGACATGGAAGGTATAAAGATAGCGAGCGGCTCGGCGTGCATCTCCCGATCTTTGAAAGTCTCGCACGTCATGCTGGCCATGGGAATTGACGCGGCTACTGCGCAAGGATCGCTCCTTTTCACACTCGGTCAGGACAATACAGAAGGCGATGTAAATGTGGTCGTGGAAGTGTTGCCACCGATCGTTCAGAAGCTGCGAGACATGTCGCCGCTGTACAAGAAAACAGCGAAAGCCAAGCCAGTCGGCTAGTAACAGGAGTCCATCGGTGGGATACCCGAGGCAAGAACAAAGATGTGCCGGTGGCCGCGAGTTTGAGAATAGGCCCGCTTACTCGCTCTATGCATCGGCTAAGAAGGATGGCGCCGCGGAACTTCGACGCCCAACAGGGTCGATTCTTTTTCTAGGGCCTCAAAATTGGAACAGCTATGGCGATCGCGATCTGCTTGGCGCTGAGCGGTCAGCCTTTGTTCATAATCCCAGGGGGTGAATATGTACAGCGAGATAGTCATGGACCATTTCAAAAATCCCCGCAACGTGGGTGAGATCCCGGATGCCGACGGCGTAGGCGAAGTGGGCAATCCCGCATGCGGAGACATCATGGCCTTTTATATCAAGGTCAAGGACGATATCCTGGAAGACGTCAAATTCAAGACTTTCGGATGCGGCGCTGCCATTGCGGTATCGAGTATGGTCAGCGAAATGGCCAAAGGTAAGACGCTTGACGAGGCCATGAAAATCACTAACAATTCCGTGATCGATGCTCTTGACGGCCTTCCGAAGAAGAAGCACCATTGTTCCAATTTGGGCGCTGATGCCTTGCACAGAGCCATCGAAGACTACAAGGCCAAAAACAAAGGCGTAAAATACCAAAAACCCTCGGATGGGCCCGACGTATGCGAGTGTCCGGTGTGCGACGTTAACGATCCGGAAGAAGCGCCGTACTGTTCGGCAGCGTGTGATCGTTCTTCCAAATAGTTTTTTTGGGTAACCGGCCTGAAACCCTAAACGAGACTGTGCCAGCGTGCAGAGCGACGGGAAGCAATCCCGTAACAAACAGGACCCTATCTACGCGAACACTACAGGAAGATCGCGAGTGAGTGGCAGTTCTTGAAGCGACCTGCGCCGCGAGTTGAGATGTTTCGGCGAAAAAGGGGGGGATGGGTGTCTCGAAGAAGCTATTGGTGCGACCAGAAGAGTGGGGGCGAGAGGGAAGTTTGGGCCAAGTCTACTAAAGTATAGTCACGTTATATTAGTATGTTACTTCAATCTGCTGGATTGTGGTTAATATTTTTAAATATTTTGATTTAAAAAAACTTGACAACTATCCTATAACGTGGTTTTTTCTCGTCCAGCGACAAACCAAACCTAATCCTTCCTTTGGCCCGTTTTCGAACGGGCTTTTTTTTGGCGCGCACCTGTCCGCGAAATCCCACGGGGCCGGAACTCCCGTCACTGCCGCGCTCCCGGTCCAAAAGTCCTGTTGACCCGTGGGTCAGATGCAGTATAATTAGGACAACAGGCGAGCACGTTTTCTCCAGCATGTCCGGGTTCTTTGCTTAAAGACCCGGACATGCGCGTTTTAAGCTCTCTGTAGGGCCTTCTTTCCGATGTCTTTTCGGTAGTAGGCGTTCTCCCAGTGGATCTTATTAACCGCCTCATAAACCCTTGCAATTGCTTTGGCTATGCCTGGGGCTTTGGCAGTGACACCGAGAACGCGGCCTCCCGCAGTGACGAATCCGTCGGCTCCCTCACCGGTCCCGGCATGGAACACCTTGATTCCTTCCATCGCGTCGGCCGCTTCAATTCCCGTAATAGATTTACCTTTTTCGTAAGAGCCGGGGTAGCCTCCGGAGGCCATAACAACGCAAACCGCATCTTCCTGAGCCCACTCGATTTTCATGTTGCCGAGCCCACCCTCCAATGCGGCCACCATCAGCGGCACCGGATCGGTTTTCATTCTAAAAAGAAGAGGCTGGGCCTCGGGATCTCCCATGCGCGCGTTGAATTCGAGGACTTTGGCCCCTCCATCCTTGATCATCACGCCCGCGTATAGGAACCCCATGTAAGGAATTCCTTCTTGTTCCATAGCCCGTACCACCGGGATCATCACTTCAGTCATAATCCGGTCGTGAATTTCCGGGGTGACCACTGGTGCCGGAGAATAGGCCCCCATACCCCCGGTGTTAGGGCCTTGATCGCCGTCCAAGATGGCCTTGTGGTCCTGGGAACTGGCGAGTGGAAGCACTTCTTTGCCGTCGGTGAAGGCAATGAAAGATGCTTCCTCACCTTCAAGACATTCTTCTATGACGACTCTGTTGCCGGCATCGCCAAAGGCTTTCTTCTTCATGATGGTCGAGAGAGCCATATAAGCTTCGGTCTGGTCGACGCAGACAAACACTCCCTTTCCCGCGGCAAGACCGTCAGCCTTGAGCACGACACGGCCGGAGCATCTTTTCAGGTAGGAGGATGCCTGTTCGAAATCCTGAAAGACCTCAAAATCGGCTGACGGGATGTCGTATTTCGCGAGCAGGCGTTTGGTAAAGACTTTACTCCCTTCCAATTGCGCCGCCTCCCTGGAAGGGCCGAAAACCCTGAGCCCCGATGCATGGAAAGAGTCAGCCAGTCCGGCCACAAGAGGCGCTTCAGGCCCCACCACAGTGAGGTCCACTCTTTCGGCCTGCGCCAGGTGGAGTAGGCCGGAGACGTCGTCCGAGGAGACTTCGGCTAGCCTGCATTTTGGTTCTCGCGCAATACCCACATTTCCGGGCGCTACGATGACTTCTTTGACCAAATCCGACTGGGCCACCTTCCAGGCGAGGGTATGTTCCCGTCCCCCTGACCCTACGATAAGGATCTTCATGTCACTTAGCTCCAGGGCTCTGCTGCTGCCACAGGCCTCTCTGCTCTCTTTTTGCTTCTTGTTCGAGTTCAATATATGGCCTGATGTCGAAAGCTTTTTCTTCCCTGTCGATTTCGGCCAATCCTTGTCTTATCATTCGCGCGCTCGTGTCCTCACCTGAGAGAAACACGAACCCTTCTTTAACCCCTTTCGGCCCCTCACGGATTATCTTTATCCGAACCCACTGATTTTCAAGCGTTTTGGTAAGAAAATCCCGTGTCGCTTGCGTCTGACCCGGTGGAACCTTCAAACCCGCCAGCTTGAGTTCAATCTCATTCCCGGAACCTTTCAACGTCAAGTCCTTCTCGTCTACGATCTTTGTCACATTCCAGAGATACTCACTACCCTCCATAGGCGGCCGGCTCGCCATGTAAAGGTAAAAGATAACTAGTATAATTATCGCGCCTACGGCGGCCCACATTTTCCATTCACTCTGCAAGCGTAATTTCGCCATACAAGGCTCTCCTCACGAGAAGGGCGCGAGATGAGATCAACGAATTCCGAGAACCACTGGCGCTAGAAGCGCCGATCTACTGCTGACGGTTCCCGGGATTAAGCTTCCCCACCTCAGCGCTGAAAATTTCTTCTGCTTTGGACGAATCAGGCCCTATATACCGGTGATGCAGCCTCACGTCCGATGGAGCACGCACGATTACTGCAAAATCATCCGCATCGAGCTGGATGAGTTTTACGAAGGAGCCTCGGTCACCCCGGGCCTGTTTAGCTATCTGGAACATTACGGTAATATAACACAGGAGTGCCGTAAAGGGTGAAAATCCGGATGTCGGCCGCGACGACATAGCCGTTTGGCTTCCGATGGGTTATACTGGCATCCATCCACGAAATTTGTTATGTGGGGAGCGGTGATCGCTGATGGAAAATGATATAATAATTGAGACGAAGAACCTGGGCAAAGACTACATCGACGGTGGAAACGTTATCCACGCTCTGAACAAAGCTAATATAAAGGTCCGCCGCGGAGAGATGGTGGGCATAATGGGGCCCTCCGGGTCAGGCAAGTCTACTCTGTTGTACATTCTGGGACTTCTTCAACCCCCGACCTCGGGAGAGTATATATTCAAGGGCCAAAACATTCTCGATTATGACCGCGAGGAACAGGCGAACTTCAGGAACAGGGAACTGGGGTTCGTGTTCCAAAGTTGCGATCTTTTGGCTAACTCCACTGTCTTTGAAAATCTGGAATTACCTCTAATATACGCGGAATCCGACCGAAACACCCGCAGGAAAAAGGTCCTCGAAGCGCTGGACAAGGTCGGACTCTCTCATCGTGTGGACCACTGGTCCAACCGCCTATCCGGAGGGGAGCGCCAACGCGCCGCCATAGCCAGAGCCCTAGTCAACAACCCTTCTCTTATCCTCGGGGACGAGCCCACAGGACAACTGGATCAAAAAAATACCGAAATAGTCGTGAAACAACTGAAGGACCTTGCAAGGCAGGGATTTACGGTAGTCCTGGTAACTCACGAGGATGATATCGGCAATGCCTGTGACAGAATCATCCGTATTAGAGACGGCCGTGTGATCTCGGATGGTTTTGAAGAAGCCCTCAACGGGAGGAATCGTCAGACCGCGGTACGGTCCGTCGGGCCGAACTGATCTGTACAGGCGGTACGATTAGCGGCTGCAGCCGCAGGAAGCTTCTGCTGCCTCCGCGTCGATGGGATAGGTCAGGGCTATACCGTCTTCGGTCCTGGTTAGCAGACCGGCTTGTTCGATAGTATCCAAAATGGCCGAGCAATGTGCCCAATCAGCGGACAAGTAGACGGGCAGCATCTTCTTATACTCATGGAGGGAATGATCCGCCGCGAGAGAGTAGAGTGTCATTACCACCTGCTTGTGAACAATGTCGAGGATCGGATTGGACATTAGGTTTTGAATAGTCAGGTTACTCATGACGAGTCGGCTGACTCCATCTACACACATATTGAACCTCCTGCGAACAATTCCAGCGTAACCCCTTGTCAGTGAATCGTCAACTCATCCAGTTTAGATGCCTTTCAACTTTTACGGCGGTCCTCCATGAACAATTTGAATGCTTCATAGCTTTCCGGTGTTCCTATGTCGAAGAACGGTCGTTCCTGAAGTAACCCGAACATCTTCCCTGACCCCACCAGCGATGGGAAGATTTCTCGTTCCATCGAGAAGGACCCACGCGGCAGACTGCTGACAAGACGTTTCGAGAGAAGCGACAAGCCGGCATTGATCAGTCCGGGTTCGCTGACGTTCTCATCCTTTTCACGAAAGCCGGTGACCATACCTTTTCTATCCACTACCACCGAACCATAACGGCTCACATCCTCCACCTTGAACAGAGACAGGGTAACTTCAGCTCCTGAGTCCATGTGCAATTTCAGCAAACCCTTCAGGTCCGCGTCAAAGAATGTGTCACCATTTACCAGGAGCGAAGGATCAGTGACGAATGCCTCAGCATTTTTAACTGCGCCGCCGGTTCCTAGAGGAGAATCTTCATGACATAAAGTTATTTTTATGCCACTGCGGTAACCGGCACCAAAGTGATCTGCAATCGCCTCACCTTTGTGTCCTGTGAGAAGAACGAACTGCCGTACGCCTTTGGCTGCCAGCGAGTCGATCAGTATCTCCAGGAAAGGCGCTCCCCGAACCATTGCCATAGGCTTGGGCCGGTCGGAAACAACCGACCGCAACCTTTTACCCAACCCTCCGGCCAATATCAGAGCGGTGAAAGGTAGGCCGGTATCCTGCATCAATATGTACCTCTGTGTTAGACTTCTCGCGGATCAAATTTTTCCGCTGCGAAGACCGGCAGTTGTCCGAATAAAAAATCCCGATGACGTTCTCGGAAACAAACGAGCTTCTGCGCTTGAGGCAATGAACTGAATTCGCCGACCCAGCTTCAATGATTTTTGACCAACTCCCTGCAGATGCATCCCGGATCCGGTTCCAATGGCGCAATGTGAAAATCGTTCCGCCACACGTCGAACACCAGCAGGCCCGAAAGCACGTCCTCTTCCCGGCCCACCATGATTTTCAGCGCCTCCGTCACCTCAAAGGATGCAACCGCTGTGGCCACTGCGGAAAGAACGCCCACAGCAGACGCCCTCGGATGATCATCCACAGCTTTTGGGTCCGGCCAGAGGCATCTGAGGCACGGGGTCGTGCCGGGAATGATGGTCATGACATTCCCCACCGTTTCAACGGCCCCCCCGAATATATAGGGGATGCCCCGGGCAAGGATCACATCATTGATCAGGTATCGCGTTCGTATATTATCGAGCGCGTCCACTACCAGATCCACGCCATCTGTAAGTTCCTCGACGTTGTCCGGGCCTATTGCCGCATCAACGGCTTGGACTTCTACTTCGGAATTGGCCGCTCTAAGGCGATGAGCCGCTGCCTGAGCCTTGGAGATACACCGAGTCGCGTCCTCTTCGTCGTAAAGAATTTGCCTGTGGAGATTATGCAGCTCGGGGCAGTCCTGGTCGGCAACCCTCACGAGACTGACTCCTGCCCGAACGAGAAGAATAGCAATGAGGGACCCGAGAGCGCCCAGGCCCGCTACAAAGACACGGGATTCCCGTATCTTCTGTTGACCGTCTTCTCCGATCACCCTTAAGAGTTGATGTCGGCTATATCGAGGAATTTGAGGTTCCATGTGACCACCGTTGAGACAGGACTATCGAAACAGAAGTAAATAGCCGCTAACTTCAGCATGCCCGCTGAGCCGTTTTTTGCCCTGGGGCCTGAGCTAAGGAATGTGGCACTATCCTCCCGCTATCGGCGGAAAGACAGCCAATCTGTCCCCGTTCTTCAGTACATCGTCTAGGCCGGCGTGGATCCCATTCAAAAAGATGATCTTGGGGACTTCCAGACCTATCTTCAATTGTCCTAAAATGTCCTTTACCGTTACGCCTTCCTGAACCTCCAGGGTGCCAGCGTTTCCTCCGCCCTTTTCGGGCAAATGGCAGGCCAGGGACGCGTAAAGGGTCAACTGTATTCTCATGGGACCCTCCGTTTTCGTTATACTCTAATTCTCCGTCCAGACGGATGGAATTACAAGTAGTGAGCCAGAACGGTGAAAACAGCAGTTACGGCGGAGAAACGTTCGCGGCGAGCGATTCCCGAGGCTGTTACACCGGCGTGCACTGAAAACTGCCCCGAGGTCCAGCTACAGATCCTGACGTAGGGGCGCCGCTCGCCGCGCCCTCATTTCAGGCGACTCAAGACCCGCATCATTTCCTAGCCGAATTTCAGGTCTTGACACAGTTTCAGATCCCTGTACACCAGGAACACGGTGTCACTTGTTTGAAAACGAATTCCTATGCAAATGCTTATCCTCGATGGCTGGCAGATTGAACTCAGGGTGCCACGGATGTGCGAAGCTCATCCGTGCACGGACGAGCCGGACGGCACGTCCGTGGCACCAATGTTTCGAGCATTTTCATGCTTCGGCGTAGCTTTCTAGCTATGGGAGTTGGTATAAGACCCTCTGATGCATAATTGTTGCCGTAGCGAAGAAATTTGACACTGTCTCTATTCACAGGTATCACTTGTTGTCTAATATCGGCGCGTCTTGTTGCGGTGGAGCGCGCAATTCTAGAGCGCAACTGACGTTGGGGGAGCCACACTCATGCCAGCGAACATAAGGTGGGAATCGGATTGGGATTTGGCCCTGGCTATGGCGAGGGTTCAGGAAAAACACGTCTTACTCGACTTTTTCAACCCCGGCTGATCCGCGTGCAAACAGATG
>JBKQMK010000459.1:0-3029 GCA_052146735.1 Desulfomonilaceae bacterium
TTCGAGGAGGCGTTGCAAACCACCAGGATATATTCCGCTGTGGGCCTGCTGGGGCGAAACGGTTCTGTCATGACTGTGCGCCCCTTCCGTTCTCCTCATCACACCGTCTCCGATGCCGGGCTCATCGGCGGTGGAGCTATCCCGCGGCCGGGAGAGGTGTCGCTGGCTCATAACGGTGTGCTGTTTCTGGACGAGCTGCCGGAGTTCCGCAAGAACGTTTTGGAAGTCCTGCGCCAGCCGCTCGAGGACGGTGAGGTGACCATATCAAGGGCGCAACTCGCTGTCACATTTCCGGCGCGGTTCATGCTTGTGGCTGCAATGAACCCCTGCCCTTGCGGATACCGCGGTGATCTTAAGCACCAGTGCAGTTGCACCATGCAGTCCATTCAGCGCTATTGGAGCAAGATTTCAGGGCCACTACTGGACAGGATCGATATACACATAGAGGTCCCTTCCATCGAATGGCGTGACTTAACCGCCGTGACCGATGGAGAATCGTCTGAAACTATCAGACAGCGTGTCAACAAGGCCCGCAAGATCCAATTGAACCGTCTCGGACGTGCGGGTTTATTTTCCAACGCTCAGATGCGCTCAGCGCTCCTCAAGAAGCACTGCCGGCTGGGCAGCGATTCCATGAAATTCCTCGAAAAGGCTGTGGATAAGCTTGGTTTGTCGGCTCGGGCATACCATCGAATCTTGAAGATTGCCAGAACCATCGCGGACCTCGCAGGGGAAGAGGACATTCAATCGCCCCACGTGGCCGAAGCCATCCAATATAGGTCCCTCGACAGACGACACGATTAACATAACGTTCACCGGCCCAAAGATCCCCTAACATGGCAAGATCCGGGTATGATTCCGGCTTAATCTTCTTAACGTGAATTCCTCCATTAAAGCATAAAAGGAGATGCGATTTATGAGTATCGTGGATGTGAAAAAAGAGGGTGATGTTTTCATTCTCAGCATGCAGAGCGGGGAAAATCGCTTTAACCGAACCTTCATCGACGCCATGAACGAGGCCCTGGATACGGTCGAAAAATCCGCCGGCCCGGCCGCGCTAGTGACCATCGGCGGGGAGGACAAATTCTACTCTAATGGGCTGGACTTGGCTTGGCTGAGCGGCGATGGTCTGGGCGAGGCCCCTGATTTCATCAAGGCTGTCCTGAAACTCCTCGGACGGGTTTTGACATTTCCGGTGCCCACGGCAGCCGCGATTAACGGGCACGCCTTTGCCGCTGGAGCCATGCTGTCATTGGCACACGATTTCCGGGTCATGCGATCCGACCGAGGGTTCTTCTGCTTGCCCGAAGTGGATATCAACATTCCATTTGCCCCCGGCATGACGGCCCTTATCAAAGGCCGGTTGACACCCAACGTGTTTCGCAACTCAATGCTCACAGGGGCCCGGATAGGGGGGATTGAGGCAAAAGAACTGGGCATTGTCGATGAAGCAGTCCCTGCCGATCAGGTGCTACCACGGGCCATGGCGTCGGTTGCCCCCTTGGCTAACAAGAATCGACAGACCTTTGGAGCGATCAAGAGAGGCATGCACGCTGAGGCACTGGCTCTGCTGGAAGGGGGAGTCGTTAATCTACCATGATCGGGGTCTAAAGGTTCTTGGGGGTCATTCGCGGCTCGCGCATACGCGATATGAAGTCCCTCGGCTGCCGTAAGTGATTATCACTCATTGGCCACCCGGAGATCGGTGCAAATCACATACGATAAGGGTTGATTATTTCGGCCTTTTCTGTGCCACCCAAGTAGCGTGTGTCTTTTACACCTATTACCCGGCATCGTCACCTCTCCTCCGTTGCCTCGCTCTAACGCGCCAAACTTGGCAACTCATTCAATTTCCTAAGTAATGGGGCCACACAATTCCATCTGTTGTTTTGGCACGTCTCATGCTTAAGATAGGGCCAGCGAAGTTGAGTGTCGAAGTTATTACAGATTAGAAAACAAGCCGCTCCTTAAACTGGATGCGACTACAATTGGGTAAGGGGGGGGAAGGGAAGGGAGGAGATTCGTCTCCTCTCTTCCCGAGTCCGAGACATCCACACAACCGAAACCTACGTCGTCTCTGTTTCAGAAGAACAAAACCGACGGCAACACGTGGAGAGGGGGGAAACGCTGCACGAAATGCGCCGTGTCCCAATACGGCCCAAAATCGCCTGGGACAAGAATCTCGTCGATTTGAAGAATTCAGAATTATTGCTTCTATTTAATGGATGGACCACCGCCAACTTCCTTGGATGCAGGAGCTGCGTTCTCACCGGCCGAGGAGGTGCCTATGAAAATTCCAGAGCAAACCAAAAGGCAAATATTGCGGCTGATTGATGAGGGGGACAGCCTCGACCATTTTGACGTAAGAGCATTTTATCGCTGGTCGGAAGCCTCGTACGATGCATTGCAGTTTGACCGAGTGCAACAACAGAGGTTTGACGAATACTGCCGTTCGTCCTGTGGTGTCACATCCGCACTAAGGCTGAATGTCGGAGTTTGGATGCTCAAGCAAGTGCTCTATAAGGCCGTCCCGGAGAACTAGCCCTCGATGGGTGTGCCTGCGTCGTTGCCGCTGTTGCACCGGTAATTGTTGTTCAACGGTCGGGCGACTCACTCGAACAGCCGTCGCAAAGACGCGTTGATAACCCGGCCACTGAAGAATTGTGCCAAAATGCCAACAAGCGACCGGGAAAAAGGCTCCCAGGCACGAGTAGGATGCGATGAACTAAGCGAACCGCGTCTCTTGGGACAACAACACGAACAACACTGTTTCCATTGGTGACCTTATCCTTCGGTCACTGACTTAAAGACTTTAATGATGGTCGAACTGCCGCATAATTCCGGCTTTGATGGGTCGCGACCAAAGACGACGATTGACCTGGCAAAGCTGCGAGAGGTATACCACCAGAAATTGGCGAGTAAGCAAATTTAAGGACATTGTTCTGCTTTATTAGCCTGCACGCGATGCAATTGCTGCCTGAAGGGAGGGGAATCATGCAGAGACTTCGGCTGGTGCTGCTGACGGCGTT
>JBKQMK010000460.1:0-28710 GCA_052146735.1 Desulfomonilaceae bacterium
GAATGAAAGTTGGCAAGTCTGAAGTCAAAGAGGACCATGTGGAAGAATTTATGGATAAAACGGTGGAGTGGCTCAGTACGAACCCGCAAAAAGGCATCTTGATCGATTTGGAGGGAGTGAAGTCGGTCTGCTCGGATTTCACCGTCGCTTTGACCCGTAACTATGAGGATATCAAGAGACGTGGCCTATATGTACGATTCGTGAACGTAGATCCTAAGATTGAACCTTACGTAGATGTTTCCAACATCACTGTGGTAATGGCCATTCCTGATAAACCGGTAATTAGCGCACGCGAATTGCTCGGTGATCTGGGAAATAATTTGTCCGACAAGGAGTTGATGAAAAAACATAATCTGTCCCCAAGAGGATTGAAGAAATTGTACAAGAAATTACTTGGCAAGGGGCGGATCTTCCGTCGGGCGCTTGCTCGAAGAATGGGGGTGCCGACCAAGGACCTCACCGTGGTTTTCGAGGCCGAAGAAGCTAAGAAAGTTATTACAGTTGATGCCTCAGATGTGATGAAGAATCTTTCCAATGAAATGACCGATGCGGAGCTTATGCGTGAGTACAGACTCTCTCCACGCGGCCTGCAAAGTCTCTTCAGGAAACTGTACAATAAAGGGCTAATTTCCAAGGCAACGTTTCTGCGACGAAAAGGCTCTTCGGGAAAGATCACGCCTTCTCGCCATTAACCCGCCAGACAATCATAGAGAAGACCGGCCAATTCATGAGAATCTTGTTCTGCGCCCCACCCCAACGCCGATCCTCTCACTGGGCAAGTCATAATCGGTCAGAACATCTTCCTTCGTCAGCTCAAATTGCTCCGGGTCGGCGCTACCGGCGAGGTCTCCGATGGTGGAGTGGAACTCGCCTAACAAGCAGTCATTTCCACCTCTATCCTCCTCCCAGATCGAATCGGATACGTAGTTATTGTGCCGAGTTGAGAAGGAACCGACCAACCGCTGTACTTGATACTTCAAGGAATGAAATGAGGTTCGTCCCGGATGGCTTCGAGGCATTTGCCAATTGACAAAGACGGATACATTTCGCGCCACCTGCCGGTCTGCCCCTTGTAAGCCAGGTTAAACTTTCCGTCACCTAAATAGCCCATCCTCGCAAAGCGGACTTCAAAGGTCGGGGAAACAGCGTCAGGAAAAGGAGCGACATACGTAGCGCAGAAGTAGAGTTCCTCCCTATGCCATCTGGTGTAGATGTCGGCGATATAATTGCACTGCGGGTTTTCTGGCAGTTCCACATGCGCAGGCTTCAGGTGCTGGTCGATCAGTTTTTCTGCCTTGGAAGAAATCTCAGATTTGAGCGTCTCTGGAATTTGGGGGTTACGAGATTTGGATAGGGAATTCCTCGCGACCTTGGTAGATATTGCCATGTCTTATGTCTCTTGATGGTGAATTCGATTGAGGATGGATTGACTTGTACCATATCACGAGAGCGAACCGATAGGCAATACGTGTAGGCAAAGGTCTTGGAGCTTGGTCAGTCGAAACGGAGATGCTCTGTGAGGTATTTTAGATGTGCTGTACTACTCCAAGAGGACGGTAATCGGCTCACAGGAGCATTCGTTTCCGGGTGGGTTTTTACTGTTAAGAACGCAACGTACGAACCTGAAAAAGGAAGAGACTGATAACGGATGTTTACGTACCAGAATGGCACTTCTGGTACGTAAACTCCCTCTCGGCAATCAGCCAAAAGGGTAATGCATCCCATGAAAGTTTCATCTTTTCCATTCCTCATCAGTCAGACTTACTACGATTTTACACATGTCAACCATTGCATTCCTCCTCATATTTGTATTTAAGATCGAATCCTGCAGGTAACGGAATGTAAGCGCCCATCTCAGGCCAGAAAGCCTCTATCATTGCTGCATCGATTTGCCCCTCCATCCGAGCCCTGAAAAAGTCAAGATATTTCTTGACATCTCCTGGATTTCCAGACACTTCGATTATAATTTTACTTTTTGCTGCTGCCATTCTAAAGCACTCCTTTCGATGTGAGTTTCATTTGGTTTCTACCGGTCTGACAAGCGCCATACGTACAGTTGAGATACCATATCAGCACGATGGGCCTGATCGCCCACATCCCCTCTGCGAGCATCCAGCTTCCATTTGTTGAGGATCGCACATCGGAGGCTTGGTAGATCGCCTCTCATCAGGGGTTGAGCCTGGGAACATTGTGGCGGCACCTCATGGCTTTTACTATGTGGCTCTCATGATACCTTCATGGGAAGATTAACCATTCTTTGTAGGTGGATTTCAGGGAGGAGGAAAACCTGGATCCCCCTTTTGCCCTTGTTGGAATCGGCCACAACGGGTTACTTTTGAACAAAGAAGATGTTGCACCTCTTGGTCTTGCCTTCTTTCGAGATAAAATCCAGTCCTCTTCCCAGATAGATCTCCCACCGTTCAGTCTCAATGAACCTGTCATGGATGGATTGATTGAAGCTCCAGCTAAAATCAAATCCTTTACCGACCAGTGTGTCTTTTAGGTCGTCCAGAAGTCGCCGAGACACAGCCTCCATTCCTTCATCATACAGGGTCTCCAACGCGACTCTTGTTTTCCTGGGTTCTTTCGCCAGGCTAAGAAGTTCCACGATGTTTCTTGTTTGGTAGGATTTTCTTATATACGGATCGACGATGCGAATTTCTTTGGCTGATTTGAGATGGTCTCCGAAAAGATTCTGGTAATTGTAGATGCTGCCTTCCTCGATAGAGATCATCTTGTGAACAGGAGGAAAAGTGGTAGGGCCTCCATAGAGGATTTGTTTCCACCAATATTTCCAACCACTTTCCTTCAAGGTCTTCTCTGCGAAAAAGGTTTTCTGAGGCTTTTCCTTCAGGAGAAGGGGCATTGGAATCTTTGTGTTAGGGTCAAACGGCTTGTCTGAAGGATACAGTAATAAATCGTCAATGCGCTTGGGAGGTATCACGCGAAGGTCTGAGATCTTGAACCAGAAGGGAATGGGCTCCTTAACCCCTCCAAAGAATCTGGGGGCGTGGAGATCACTTCTTAGCCGATCATCTTCGCCTTTGACCTCAAGGATTGAGCCCACGTGAAGGCTCGGCATCCCCAATTTCGGATCGGCAGAGAATATATAGAGGTGGGTTTCTTGGCCTCCCGGTACTCTTTGCCGTTGAATTTGGTGGTTAAGCAGTTCAACCTGGTCTTGAGTCATTCCCAGGTCTCCGCTAACCGAGACTTTTCCCCACCAACAGAAGCACTGGTCCCCCTGATATTCGAACCTATCCAATATCTCCGCCCAGAGGGTTATACCCCGCGGAGCGTCAGGATGAAAGTTGGGGCGAGGGCTCCAAGTGACCATTACGTGAATCATGTCCGACATGTTGACCTCCTTTTATCAAGGGAGGGGGCAAGGGTAACACAGTATTTTTTATAATCGTTCAGGGGAGAATCTCACCCTCCCCAAGTCATCAAGTCCCGCACGTCGCGCAAAATCTTACCGGCGAGTGATCCCCACGGTTCCTTTTTGGGGACTGTGATTTGACATCCTTTAGTGGAGGTCCCCGGTTGAGGCATCCACGTCACCCGGTGGATGGAAAAATCCGTTTTCGTTGCAGTCCTGAAAGCCTTGGCGTCCGTTTCTTGTCTATCTACAAGTGCGGTCCAGCAGATGAAAGGCATTTTGTTATCACCAAGGTGATGCAGAGTGTTCAAAATTGAGTTTCTCTCTTTTTCGTTGATCCAAACAGGATCGATCAACGCCAGCGTTGCGTCCGAGATCATAGTGACTCCTTCACATCCGTCCCCTCTACAGACTCTAACCTGCGGCCAATTTTCGTAAAAGCCCAGCAAACTCTGACATACGGCACTATCGTAGTCCCACAAATAAAACTTGAAGGGTATTCCGGCTTCTCTCAGCATTTTAAACACCATTCCGCTGGATCCGTGGTAATCCGATCCCTCCAGTATTTTGCTCTGGAAGCACGCGTCCTTGTAAGCCCGCAAATGCGGATACGAAACTGAGTCCCTGATTATCCTCTCTGAAAAGGGACCGATTCCGTTCACCCATCTGCCGTTTTTGGGAAGATTCTGGTACAGTGCTCTGCCGGTGTGGCTTTCTACATAGATGAACGGTTTGTCCTGCGTGAACGGTTTCTCGTGCGACATCTCGATGATCTTTGCGACAAAGCCCGCCAGGACAGCATGTTTTGGCACGTCACCTTCGTTGCCGATTCGATCCGCATGGTTGTAAAACATGTCCATCCCTCCAGTTTTTGATCTCGCACCATCCGTACGAGGGAAGTCGTGAAATTGGAAGCCCGATGGCGCGGCGTTTTATGTTCCCGACGGTAACTGAGTCAAGCTTTTCTCGATTCCCTTTCTGTCAAAGTCTCTCTCGGCAATTTCTTTGGCACGTTTGTAAACGTCAGCGATTTCGTCGGCAGAGGCTCTCATTCCCGACTCAAAGTAACGAATCGCCGCTTCCCCGATAGCCACTGTCCCTCCGTAAGCAATCGCTGGGCCTATGAGTGAACCAACACCGGGAAGAAATTTTACCAGTGTCTGAAAGGTGTATCGTAGCACTACTCCACTTCCGGCCACAAAGAGAATCTCTTTGGCACGCTCCGTGGAAATTTCATAGCCGTAAATCTTGGCAATTCCTACTACCATCCCCGCCTGTATAGGAACAAGCACTATCACGTCGGACAGCGGGATAGGCGAAATTGCCACACCAGCAGCTCCGATGGCGGTAGCGTGAATGAGGATCTTTGCGTCCTCCCGTTTCAGTCCGAGGCTGACCCGCTGCTTGGCTATGAAGGCGTTTCGTACTGCTTCTGGCAGCAATCGAACGATCCTTGAGCTAAGGAGTTCCATATTACTTCCAGTCTCTGCCGACACAAAGATGGGATCAGCAGATGATGATAGTTTCTGCGTCACAGATGCCCTGTATTCTCGTATCTCTCGGTCCTTCATTACATCGGTTTTCGTGATACATATGATTACAGGCTTGCCGGACGATTTGCAGAATCTATAGAGATCCAAATCCTCCGCGGCAATTGCTGACATTCCGTTTATGCAGTGTAGAATCAGATGCTGGTCTTCCAGAATCCTCTTAATTTCTTCCAAAGGAACAACCTCGGTTCCAAAACCACGTGTGTCGGTGAATATGGCACCGAATCTCGTCTCACGCCTCTCCTTCTTCGTTAAGTCCGTCTGCGCCCCTGTCTCCTGGATGTTCTCTCCAAAAATTGTGTTAAAAAGAGTGGACTTCCCTGCTTTACCAAAGCCCACGATGGCAATCTTGACCTGCAGGTCAAACCTAGATTTCACCGCTGTAATCTCCTTTGTTATGTCCGGCCAAATGGAATGAGGGATTTCCCTTGCAAGAGATTTTTGCTGCATCACAAATCTCCTCTTGGATGGACTCCTGATCGCGGAATTCATGAGTCCATCCTTAGAAAAGTCCTTTTTCGGAAAGGTCAACAGTCCTGCCTCACTTAGCCCGTATTACTACACAGGGCTGGGTGAGCAGGTTTATGTCCTCGCTCCATCCCGTCCTCAGAAGAGCTGCCCCGATGAGAGAGTGAACTTTAGCGTCTCTGCCAACGTGAACTGCATTAGCAGCATCAATGTTGGGGTAAGCCGCGGCAAAGGCTCGAACCGCAATTGCGGCATCGTCTTGGTGGCTCTGTCCCTCCGGCTGGGAACTCACGAGAGCTTCCCATAGAAAAAGGCCACCGGTTCGCGATGAATGAAATGCCTGCCAATCTAGAAATGGAGAAGCATCAGAGTTCAATCCCTTTCGGATTTTCACCAATATCCATACAGTTTCAGTCAGACCCGTTGCTAATGCTGCGGCCCCCGCTGCGGCACTCCACGCGCGATTACCTTCACCTGGTCTTGCCGAAGTTAGTAATTTAGGATCTTCGGAAATAAGCACATACAAAGGGCATTCAAAGCCCAAGGCAACGGAATGACTTGAATTGAGATCGCGGATAACGGAATCTACTAGGTCTCCGATATTGCTGCCGCCAGTGATTGCGAGTTCACGCCCAGCCGATATCCCGCGAGCCCAGCCGAAGTTGTTTCTTGCAACTGACCCTATGTCTGCACAATGAATTGACAGCGATTTGCTCATAATAACTCCTTTCAAATTCTATAGGGCGTGATCATGATCTTTCATATGCGGTAATCACGACGCTCCCGGTCGGGTCTAAAATGACCCGAATCGCTCCCCAGATACAGCACCAGCACTGGCCGACCTCCATCCGATATCGTCGCCCTTTATGGAGTGCCCGACGCACGGCTTCCATTGACAGTCCTCTCTCCACGCAGCGCTTGACTGCATGAGTAGAGAAAATGTAGGATTTCTTGTCACGGTCACGTACTTCGACGTTCAGCATAGCCACCCTCCTTTAGCCTGCCTCAACACTGCCTGCCGCCAGCTAATGCGGTATTCGTGCCAAAAACAGAGAAGCGTTGCTAATTAACGGTAACTTATGAATATGACAATTATAAAAGGCAGGATCGAAACGTATGGAGTGTGCGAGAAGAGTTGATCTTTTCCATCATCAAGGCGGATACCGTCACCTTTGCTTCACCTTTCCGTCACTTTCTCATCGAATCGTCACCCATGATCTTGAGCAGCACCCCAGGTAGAAACTGGCCCTCCTTTCTATGCTTGCTCTTTATATGGAATTCTTCTTCTATCGCCTTCTTCAAGGAGCGATCTGACACGGGCCTACATGAATTTCCATAAGCCCATGCCGTGTAAACCTTATAAATGTCTTTTAGGAGCGTTCCGCCAGTGTCGGCCCTTGAGAGGTGTTCAGAAATAAAGGTCCGCTCCGCGCTGGTCTGTCGCGGCTGTATATGTGTCGCCTTGGAATCGCTTTGGTTTGCCAGCAAGTAACCCCTCAGGTCGCGAAGAAGTCCTTCCACATCCACATTCACCTCCGCAGGAAGAACTTCATTAAGGCGCTTCCCAGTGAGGAAGGCTTGCAAGACCGTGCGAGTTGCATTAGTAGCAGCCCCGGATTTTTCATTTGAGGCTGCTAAAACGGAGGAACCTAATTGACTCTCCTCAGATGAAGAAGGAATGCTGACAGAGAGGTTCCCTTTGGGTTCAGCCCCACGTGGACGCCCCCTTAATGCCTCCCTAACCGCTTTCTCTGGGGAGAAGTCAGCTTTCGGATCATCAAGTAATTCCATTACTCGCATAGCAACGCGGGTCAGGTCGCGGAAGTTTCCAGGTAGTTCCTCTCTCTTGAGAATTTCAACGACTGCCTTTTCCTCCATCGGACTCAATGGTGTCCGTGGCTCGCCTCCTCCTGTTATCTTAGCCTTAGCCTTTTCATATTCAAACTGCCACAAGAGGAGCATGTCTTCTTCAAGCTCCCGCAGGGGAGGCAAAATCAGGGTTGCATCTTGGATGCGGTCAAGAAAATCATCGTCCAGACGGGCCTTAAGTTCCGGTATGGTGCGGTTCGATGCCGCTAACAGCAAGAAATCACTATCCTCGTCACTTGATGCTAACAGGGGCCGAAATTTCTTATCTTCCAGCGCCTTGATGAGAAGCCGCTGCACCTGCTTGTCGAGGTCGTGGATCTCGTCAAAGAAGATGCAGTCACCGTCAGCCTGTTTAAGCAATCCAGGATGATCCGTCTTCGCTTCACTGTGCGCTCCTTTTTTCCAACCGAATAGCTCCGACTTCAATAGCTGTGGGTTTAGGAATTCGCCGCAGGGCACCTGAGTCCAATGCGAGGGGATTTCCTCTACGGGCTTCTTTTTGATAAGACGAAGATAATTGTGTCGGATGAAACTGGCTAAGACGGTTTTTCCCGTACCCCTTTCTCCGAGTATCAGAATAGGGTCTCCATAGCGCATATATTTAAGGGACTTGGTATACACGTCTCGAATGACAGGACTCCGAAACATCCCCGGTTCCAAAGGCTCTCTTTTTCCAGAGACACTGGACAGCATCACCAGCTTATACCAAGGCTTGTCAGGCTTTGGAACTGTTTTGAACCATATTTGTGGTTGCTTCTCTCGCACTTTGAGCGGAGACAGGTCGTTTTCTTGGTCAAATTTGGCCCACTTGCCGCTCGCCGGGTAATATGCTAGCAGGTTGTCGAATTGCGACAGAGGAATCTCACGAAGATCGGTTATCTTGAACCAAACGGGCACAGGATATCCTTTCTCCGTTACGCTGTCATAGAACTCAGTAGGAATGTGGTCTCTGAAACGGCTTATCGATTTCTCATCCAGGATAGCTTCGACACATCCGACATGGAGGCTCCTGACTATATACGGATGATCTTCAATATGAGCCGTATTGAAAAGATAAATATGTGTCTCCCCATCCCTGTTCTGATCTTCAATTTGTGTATTGAGCGTGGGAATCTCTTTGAGGTCTATACCCAGTTTTCCCGGAGTTTGAGAGACCTTTCCGTACAAGGTGTACCTTTGCTTCGGATCTTTCGAAAACCTCTCAAGGACTTTCGCCCAGAGCTTCATTCCTTTTGGAGCCGTGGGATCGAATTCTACGGTCGGGTTCCAATAGGCGCTGAAATGGATCGTTTCACCGGCATCACTCGAAGACTTCCTGGTTTCATCTCTCATGACTTCGCATCTCTTGTCGAAAACACGATAGACTTTTGTTAGGTCGTCTCAGTAAGATCATCTTAACCTGCCACCAACTCCGCAATCTTCCCCTGAACGTCCTCCACTGAATCAATATACACCTGAAGGGTCTTCAAGTCCTTATGCCGGGAAAACTGAAGCACCTTCGTCACATCCATCCCGACTGCCTGCACCTTTCGGACGGCTTCACTGATGGCTGTGTGCCGCAACCCGTGGGGACGTACCTTCTGCCCCGTTTGTGTTCCCAGGTCACGGATAATCCTGTACAGGCTTGTGGCTGAGAGGCGTTTACCTTGGATGTTTGGGTTGTGGTGGAAGTTTATAAATAAACACCCTTCACAATTTCCTCGGACTGCCATCCACTCTGAGAGAATCTTTCTTGTCCGTGTAGGGAGGGAAAGAGTCTCCTTTTGGAGTCGTCCTTTACCAAGGATTCGCAGGGTTCCTCTCTCAAGGTCAACATCTTCAAGATCAAGCCCGACAACCTCAGACCTGCGGAGAGCCAGATCGTAAAGAAGATGGAGGACAGCCTTATCCCTTAATCCTTTCGCATCCGTTCGCTTAGAGACCTCCTCCTGAAGTTTTTGGACTCCGGTTCTGCCTGGGCCTCTTGTATCACGGGATGCAGAGGAGACCTTCTGATTCTTGACCCGGACTCTCCAGTTAATCATCCCCAAGGTGTAAGCCATGTCTGTGAGCGACCGGAGAGCTGCCAATTTTCGATTTACAGTCGTCGGCTGGAGTCTCTTGTTATCGGAGAGGTGAGTCTTATACTTCAGAGCCAGATGATTGGCTTTGTGGAGACCACCGGAAAGAAAGATTCGGCTGACATCATCCATGTCTGGGGCTTCCAGGAATAACCTGAAGTCCTCCAGATCACGTTTATATGCTTCAATGGTTTTGATGGACTTACCAGAAAGGAAGGCTCGGAGAAGTTCATCCCCATCAAGCACATTGACGGGGGCGAGAGCTGGGGACAAGGAAACCAGGTCTTGGCGGCGCGCTGTTGTGGATTCCAAGGAACACCTCCTCATAAAACGGTATTCCACAGATAGCACTCCGGTACTACTATGTCAAATCCCTTCTACAAGCTTATTGTTCGCCACCCTTCAATATTTTCAGGTATAAACGAAGGCTCGCATCAAGGTGCGCGCTGAACATCCCCGGAAGACTCTTCACTTCTTCAAAAAGGTCTTCAGGAAGGCTGGCGGAGAATTTCTTATGAGTTCGCCCTACCTTTCCTCTGCCCGGCCCTCTGTGAGCCTCTTTGACGGTTATGTCCTGCATATATCCTTTTAGCCTATCGTCCAGGATGCCGGAGATCAGGTTCCTCACCGGCTCACCATCCAGCATTGTTCGCAGTTCGGCATCTACCCTGTCCGGTATCAATTCTTCAAGCAGTTGCTGGACTTCCTCACGTTCCACGTAATTCCTTTTCTGTTCTTCAATGAACTGCATCTGTTGCTCTCTCCTAGAGGTAATTTCTTTCAATAATTCAAGCAGATCTCGGCTGGTAACCGGAGGCTCAGCGTCAACATCAGCATGAATGGTTTTCTGTTCCTGTTGCTCAATTCTCTTCTCTAACCGCTTCATCAGCCCATTTGACACCCGAACATGCTCCAACAGCCGGTTGATCAGGGTTACTAGGCTGGCAATGCCATCTCCTGGGGAATCGGCAGCAGCGGATTCTGCTTCCTCGAACTGTTTGAGGGACGAGTCCATCCGACGTTTATTGAACTCTTCGAAATCATCTCTCAGCGGTTCCTTGACTGCATCAGGTTCCGATGCCTCGGAGGGCTGCTCAGTCCCACTCAACTTCTTGTACCGTTTTCTAAGAGCCTCGGTGGTTAAGGGCTTCCCTTTGTCCCGGAATCCTTCCTTCTCCATGATCTCGGTTATGATGCCCCAATGCTTACCGTGTGTAGCAACGAGTTCTTGAAGCCTGGAGAGAATTCGAGCCTTATCAGAACCTTCCATTTCGGGTCTCCTAGAAAAACAGTATTCCTCTTAAAGAAGAGAGTATTCCATGACCCAGCGGGCGTCAATCATTACGTAGGCATCTAGGGGGCAGTTTCCGAACTAAACACCCTTAGCAATTCTTCCCATACACATACCTAGCCATTATTAGTATGGCTGGTTTTACGTACTGGGCGTAGGTACTAAGTGCGTAAAAAACCTCTCTGTTGTGATAACAGGAGGCACAGCGTCAAGCCCAGGGCCACTATACGACCGCACACGAGGTTTGGGCAATCGGCAGTGTCCTCGAACCTTGCGTCTAAACCCCTTAGATGTAGGTGCAGTTCCGCTTGGGGGTTATTCAGAATTTTACTCTCGCATAAAAGAGTCTCTTCACCAGCTCCGCCGAAACAATATAGACCACCACGATGCCAGCCAGGATCAAAAGAAATGAAAACGGCAGAGGCTGAAACTCAAGCAGGCCAGCGAGGGGTGAGATCGGCAACAACAGGGTAACAGCGACAACCAGCAGAGTCGCAATGGTAAGATATTTACCCGGTTTGCTTGAAAAAAACGGCCTCCGACTTCGAATCACAAGGACAATCAGGGAGGCAGAGACAACCGACTCGATGAACCAGCCTGTTCTGAATTGCTCCACCGTGGCATGGAGGACCCACAGAAGGCAGCCGAAGGTAAGATAGTCAAAGACCGAACTCAGGAGACCGAATGCTAACATGAATTTCCGTATGAACTTGATGTCCCAGCGTCGGGGCTGCTCGACCATTTCGCTGTCCACGCTGTCGGTTGCGATTGCCATTTCAGGAAAATCGGTCATGAGATTGGTGAGCAATATCTGCTTCGGCAGCAAAGGAAGAAAAGGTAGAAAGAGGGAAGCTCCTGCCATACTGAACATATTTCCGAAGTTGGCGCTCGTCGCCATGAACACGTACTTCAGGGTATTGGCAAAGGTGGTCCTCCCGGAACTCACGCCTTGCACCAGGACTCCCAAGTCCTTCTCCAGCAAAACAATGTCAGCGGCCCCTTTTGCAACATCGGCAGCGCTATCGACAGAGATGCTGACATCGGCTGCATGGAGTGCCGAGGCATCGTTGATGCCGTCACCCATGTACCCCACGACATTTCCGGCCCTCTTGAGGGCGAGGATGATACGCTCCTTCTGATTCGGTTCGACCTCAGCCAAGATGTCCACTTCGCCGACCCTGTTGACGAGAGCCTCGGTACTCATGTGACGAAGATCGGGGCCGGTAAGGACCTGGGGATTCGTCAATCCAATCTGCTGACCCAAATTCGCAGCCACGAGGCGATTGTCGCCCGTGATTACCTTCAATGAAACACCGAGCCGTTTAAGAAGCCCTATGGTTTCCACAATATCTGCCTTCGGGGGATCGAAGAGGACCAGGAATCCCAAGAAGGTCATATTCTTTTCGTGGTCTGGGGTGATGCTCGATTCGGATCCCAGATCTCGGTACGCAATTCCCAGAGTCCGACAGCCCTGCCCGCTGAACTCTTTGAAGTGCGTCTCGATCTTTTCCTGGACAGACGCGATGTCCACGATTTGCCCATTGGCGTCTTCTGCTGATGAACACACATCCAGGATGTTGCGCAAAGCACCCTTGGTTACCATGAAATGCCGATCTCCGGTTGCCACCAAAATGCTCAATCGTTTGCGAATGAAATCGTACGGCACCTCGTCCAGCTTCTGGTGATCGGAGATCTCGAATTGACGATAGGCTCGAATGGCCTCATCAATGGGGTTGACGAAGCCGGTCTCGTAAAACGCATTTATATAAGCATAGCGAAGGACCTTCTCGCTCGATTCGGCGTCCACATTCAGGGCGGAACGTAAACGCACCACTCCTTCCGTGAGCGTCCCGGTTTTGTCCGAACACAGGACATTCATGCTGCCAAAGTTTTCAATGGACGCAAGCCGTTTCACAATCACCTTTTCTTTTGCCATGTCCTTGGCTCCATGAGCAAGGTTGATGCTGATGATAGCGGGCAAGAGCTGAGGGGTCAGTCCGACAGCCAAGGCAAGGGAAAAGAGGAAAGAGTCCAAGACAGGCTTATGCAAATAGACGTTCGCGGCAAAGATGGCGATCACCAGAAGCAAGGTGACTTCCATGAGGAAATATCCGAATCGCCGTACCCCCCGTTCAAACTCCGTTTCTTCTGGCCTCAGTTCAAGACGCTCCGAGACCTTGCCAAACTCGGTTTGCTTTCCCGTGCTGACAACCACTGCCGTGCCGCTACCGCTGACCACGTGGGTTCCCATCCAGAGGACATTTTTCCGTCGAGAAAGTGGTGCTTCCGCGTCCGTGACTTCAACCGATTTACCGACCGGATAGGTCTCGCCTGTCAATGTAGCTTCATCTACGTACAGGGCTTTGGATTCCAGAACCAGGCAGTCACCTGGAATGACGTCACCTGCGCTGACCAGGACGACATCACCAGGAACAACCTCTTCCAGAGGAATTTTTTTTGCGGTCCCGTCTCTCAGGGCTGTTGCTTTTATTTGCACAATGGCGAGCAATTTCTCCACAGCGTCTGCTGCGCCGCGTTCCTGCCAGAAGCCGAGGAGGCCGCTTCCGAAAACAATTACGAGAATGATGAGTGCATTCACGTGATCATGGAGAAAGAAGGAAAGCCCTGTGGCGAAGAGAAGGATCAGAATGATCGGGCTCTTGAACTGGGAAAGCAGGAGGGTAAAGGTGTCGGATCTCTTCTTGGGTGTGAGAAGGTTAGAGCCGTATTGGGATAGCCGCCGTCGGGCTTCAGAAGTGCTCAACCCTTGAGATGAGCTTTCGAGCCGATTGAGCATTTCAGTGGAAGGAACACTCCAAAACGTCGCGGGACTTTGATCCATACCTAACTCCCAAAACAATTAGCCTTTTGTACAGCGGATCTTGCCAAAAGATCGTGAGCCCAGGACCGAAGAGTTCACCTCATTCTCTTCAATACTGCAATGATCTCTTCAGGATCGAGCCGTTTGGTGTAATCGGTATCCACGAAGGCTTTTCGTATCTTTCGGTCCGTACCTATGATGTAGGTCGCCGGGATGGGCAACTCAAACGTGTCATCGCCATTAGGTTTGGTAAGATCAATTCCAAACCCCGCGTAGATGGGCCGCAAGTCGAGTGGAAGCTGAAAAACGATCCCAAACTGCCGTGCGACACGATTCCCCACGTCACTAAGGACTTCAAAAGCCAATTCGTTCTTCTCCGTCGTGGATAACGCGTTATCCGGGGTCTCAGGCGAGACTGCCACAAGGGATGCGCCTAGCTCTTTGATACGATTGAGTTCAAGCTGCAAAGACCGCAGCTCAATATTGCAGTACGGTCACCAGCCCCCTCGATAGAAGGACAGGACCACTGGTCCATCCTTCAACAATTTTATCAAGGAAAGGGATTTCCCGACCGCGTTCGGTAGTTCAAACTCTGGAGCCTTATCACCTTCTTTCAGACATGATGCGGTGATACCGGATTGATCGAGTTCCTCGGTCGCACGATCCATTACGGAGAGCTTATCCGGTGGAATATTCTTGCGGGCCGTTTCACGACGCGCAGCGAGTTCCTCAGTCAGAGACATGGTTGAGTCCTTTCAAATCCTTTTTTCAATCAATTCGAGGCGAATCACCTCGGAAAAAGCAAGAGGAATCCTTGCATCAGTTACAAGATCAACGACGACCTCACGAGGGCTCGTTTCTAACCCAGGTCCGTTTCGGTTTCGTGCTGGTCTTTCTCAGCCTCCTGTTGACGGATTCAGCATCGAACTTTTCCGAATCAAAGTCCCCAGGCAGCCATTCAAACTTTTCTTCGTGTTCAGGATGGGACGGATCCTGGAGAATCTCCAAGAGTTCCTCATACCCTGGCGCACCTCCACAATCCTCCGGGGGACAGGCACGCTTACCGGTGACGCAAACCGGGTACTGGGTTGCTTTTTCCAAAGGCAGAATCTTTTCAAGAAGGATTTCATGCTCCCACCCGTCACCAAAGTCGTAGAGGTAATGGAACTTCTCCTTCTCCTCTGTAATCAACTGCTCCAGATTGACCCTCGCTTCATCCAGCACGTCTCCCTCCGCGACCCGTGGATCGCCATAGGAAGTCCCGAAAACGTCAAACTCATGGAGATGCCCTCCACGCCAGCCCATCACCGTTTGGAGAATCCCGTGAAGCTCCCGAAGGTTTATGTCGCTGCTGACCTGAATCCGTCTCCATATAGGTGGTCTGATGTCCCGGAGTGTTACTTTGAGCTGATAAACTGGCTTCTCGCCGGATTTCTTCTTCACGGGCATCTCTTTCTCCTCAGCGGGGGGTTACCCTTCATTCGTGGCTATCTCTTTAGGTTCGATCCTCTATATAGATACAGGAAGGCATGGTCAAGAACAGAGCGGCGGTAAGGAAGAAATTCATGGCGAGACATCCCCCAGTTTCTCATCGCAAGAGCCGCAGGATTTTCCCCCCAGGCAGGTATAATATACAAGGCAATGAATGGTGAGACACGGAAGGAGGTATCTGGTGACTGACGAACACAGAAATCTGACGATTCTCAAAAAGATTGCCGCCCGCGGCGGCATCATCGCCTTTTTCATCATGGCTTTTGAAGTCATGATAATGATCAGCCCTTTTGCGTTCTTCTTCTACTCGGTGTTCAATCCCATCTTTGCCTGGCTGGACCAATATGCTGCGACGAGATGGCTGACATCCTTCTTTTTGCCTCACATGATCTTGCCCCCCACTCTCCCTCTGAAGGCGATTCGCATTGCTGGCTCCATCCTCTTTGTAATCGGTCTGGTGGGGTTTCTCGTTTGCGCTTTGCAGGTGTATCTGGGAAAGATATTCAAATTGGGGATCGCCTCCAAGGGAGTGTACGCCTTTATCCGCCATCCTCAGTACCTGTTCCTCGGCGTGTGGGGTGTGGGTCTGGTCATCTTATGGCCGAGGTTCATTGTCCTAGCTACCCTCTCACTCATGTTCATTCTTTACTATTTTCTGGCAAAAGACGAAGAGAGAAGGATGCTGGCGCAGTATGGAGAAGCCTATGAGGAATACATCGAAAAGACCGGCATGTTCCTCCCGTTTTCCGTTGCCAGCCGACTCAGGTTTGTCACCGGGTGGATACCCAACCCTGGTCTAAAAAATGTTTTAATACCTGTATCCATCGTTGTCGTAGTGCTGGGGGCGGGATTTTTGTGTCGGTCTCTTACGGTCCATTCTCTTCCCTTCTCGACCGAGAAGAATTTGACACTCCTGCCGATTCTTCCTGAAGACGGTAGGTATTCCGGCAAAGTCCTTGACGGGATTATTCAAGGCTCTGCTGCTCATAAGGTGGGTTTTATCCGGGACGGCAGGAGCTATCTGGGTTACCTGATGCCAGCGGATTATGTGATGCAGGGCATGATTGCCGACACAGGCTCCCGATTTCATTTGTTCAAGCAGCATCACACCGTCGCCATGATTAGCGATTGGGTCCTCCACCCCTTCGAGCATCTGAGACGCCCGCCATCCGCTCATATGGCGAAGATGCACAACGTCGATCCAAGCATAGCCAGAAGACATCATTGCCCGCTGGGACTGGATGATCCAAACCTGAATTGCGGCGACTGCCCATACCGGAGGGTTATCATTGTTGAAATCCGAGATGATCAACGAGGTCCCGTTTCTGGGTCGGACGTTGTAGGGTTCAACACGAATAGAATCCCTGTCGGGTTCGTGGACATAAATACTCTAACAGGGGAAATTCTGGACGCGAAGGAAGTGAAGAAATCCACTGCGTGGAAGGATGTTCCTACTCCAGCCATTTGAGCGGTTCATTGGTGGGTAAGGAAGACCGAGCGTTAGATCAAATGCAAGGAACAACCTTGACCCTGATGGGGGTGCGGGGAGCCATTATAACTGTCCAGGAGCGGGGTTGCGCCCAGGAATCGAAACTTCATAGCCAAGTTGGATCAGGCGAGCCTTCGCTCTTTCGAGATATGGCTTCAATTCAGGAGAAGATCCGAGGGGTGAAGCGAGATAGACTTTAGGCATCGTGTTCCATCCAAAGGCGGTTTCGTGAAGAGGAATCGGAATTATTTTCTTGAGAGACCTGCTGCCTTCTGCCCCACGTCAGCCCACACTCTTTCAGTGGCAATCAGTGCATCCGTTCCCTCGCAGAGTTTCGATGCCCTCGCGAGTAATAATTGGAACCATGATAACCCCTGCTATCGGGTCAGCCCACCACCAGCCAAGAAGTGCGTTGAGAACAAGTCCGCCTAGCAGGATAGCAGAGAGGTAGGCACACAGGTCGGTCTGCCGGGAGTCAGCCTCCAGGGAGCGGCTCTCCAAACTTGTCGCCACCTTTCGCTTGGCGCGGGCAAGAAGTGGCATCACGATCAGTGCGGCACAAGAAAGCACTATACCGACGATGCTTACAAGGGGTTCTTCTCGCAAAAAGAGGGTCTTTGCAGCGTCGAAAGCAACATAGGCCGCCAGTAGTAGAAAACTGACGCCAACCAGTTTAAGTGCTATGCGCTCACGGCGTTCATCGTCCACGTGCAATTGCAGACGCCAGAGTAATATCCCGCCGGATAAACATTCGATAAGAGAGTCCGCCCCGAAACCGACAAGAGCAATACTGTTAGCGACAATGCCCGCGACAACGGCAATCCCGCCTTCAAGGAGGTTCCAGCCGAGGGTGAAATATTCTAAACGCCGACCCTTTCGAGTGTCATCTGCACGAGCCGAACAGCATTCAGATGAGCAACAGGTGTCAATATCGTTCATAGTAGATGTCTCCATCTCAGCAATAGAGACGGTTTTGACAGATAGAGGAGATTGTCCTCGAAACGAGGACGCTCTCTTGTTACCGAATTGATTGTCCGAGACCTGCTGCCCTCAGGACTGCCTCATCAGGCCCATGACCGGCGCAGCAGTCTGCGAGTTTGCCGTCAATAACCACGGCTGGTACGGACCTTATTCCGAGAGTCTTTGCTCGGTCGGTTACGCCAGGATCATTCATGTCCAGGACGCTGACTTCGCACGAATCGCATTTCAGACGGTTCACCATATCCACCGCCTCTTTACAAACAGGACATCCCGCACTGAACACCTCGATCTTCCGTTTCATCGTATCGCTCCTTTTAGGATGGTTGGGCCTTCTTGGACGGGCTTTGTTCGGTTTCCCTGGAAGACCGAGTTGCAGGGAAAGCCTTGGTCGCTTTTGCGGCCCTCACCGCGACACCCTCTGCAGTGCTTCTCGTACCATCTCTTCAGGAGGCACGCCCGATGCCCCGTAACGGCGTCAAGTAAGGCCAAATGCAACGCTGTCACGCGCTGACGGCTCGATGTCGAATCCTTCGATTTGGACCGTAGGACTTCCTAAGAATCGTAGATCCCGTGCTTGTTCCTGTGTGCCGACAATCACCATCTCTATATTGACGGGAATATTGAGGTCCTGAGCAACGTTTTTCACCAACTCGACGGTCGGAGGAGTACTGGCACATCCTTCCGAGTAGAGGACTCTGATCTGAGCGGCTGTCGCTGTGTCAGGCATCGCTTACCCTCTTTCTTCCCGTTCAAGTGCTTCCACGATTCGGCATTCGGACACCGGACCCACTCCGCCACAAGATGCCGTCAATCCACTGAGGACCTCTTTCATTCGCTCCAAAGACTGGATTTTGCCCTCTATGTCGGCAATCTTTGCTTGCGCCCGCTCTTTGATGTCGGAGCAGGTGGTCGTCGGCTCGACCCGAAGCGAAAGCAAGTCCTTGATTTCTCTGAGTGAAAATCCGAGTTCCTTTGCTCGCTTGATGAACCGTAACCTGGAGATCACGCTCTCAGGGTATTGCCTGTACCCCGAAGTCCTTCTGGAAGGCTCATCTATGAGTCCGTTCCGTTCATAGAATCTCACGGTTTCAATCCCGAATCCGGCTTTACGAGCGACCTGTCCGATAGTCAGTCCTTTGGGTTCGTTGAGGTTCACGGCTTGCCCCTTTTGTCTTAGTATAGACCCTGGACTATACTACGGAGTCAAGGGCTTCTCTGAGGTTTTTTGGATTTGCCTATTGACTTACCTCAGCACACCACAGCAAAGCGTTGTAATAGCAAGATGTTGAACGACTGAGGCATCCATGCACAACTGAGAACAAAACAAGTGCGCTGGGGCACGTCCTCAGTGTTCGAAGAGGATACAGAAGTCTGGGCAACCTGGCGATACCACAGAAGAAGTTTAACGTCGAGACTGCATCTTCCTGGCATGAGAATTTATCCTCCGGCCATGTTAGTGCTGAGCAGAGTCAATAGGCAATTTTGGATTATCCAGGAAAGAAGGCAACAGGAGGATGCTGAAGGAGAATTTCTGCCTGCCGATTCATTGTGACCGGCTCAAATCGGCAGAAATGGAGTTAACGGAGTTATCCAGTCCGTGTGACCGAAAGAAAAAGTGGAAGACATCCTCCCCTTCCCAAGCAGCCCATGAGCTTTGCTAAGAACAGCAAGCGAGGAGCGGAATGCTGGTTCGTCTTCATTCTGGTTCGGAATTATATTCTTAGCAGTAACCGAGCCGAAACAGCTCGTTGCTTCTCGAAAAGCGAATCCCCGGTGTCGCCCTTGATCCTTCACTGGTATTGGGAAAGGAGACATTCCTATGCGTCATGCGAGACCTATTCCGATCATCCTCTTTATTCTTGGATTCATCGTGTGTGAAACTCAAGTAACCACCCTACTTATTGCCTCCCCAACGAGCGCAGCCACCGGCACTGTTCCGACTAACCTGTTGAAGATTGACGAACAATCTGAAGATATCATAGACACAGTGCCGGGCGGTGATTGGGCCAAGGTGAACCAAGATGTCGCCTCCATCGTCCGGTTGTGGGCGTCTTATCAGTCTCACGCAGCGAAAGAGGGGGTAGGAGAATCCCTTCAGAAGACTTTCAGTTCAACCCTCACCCGTCTGCAAACGGCTTCGGCCTCCGAAGACGCGTCAGGAACGATGCAAGCCGCTAATGATCTCAGCGGAGTAGTCATGGATTTGTTCGATGCGTACCATCCCGCTATCCCTGCGGATATTGGGCGACTTGATGTGCTGGAACGACAGATCATCCTGGACACAGCGGCAAACAACTTTGAAGCAGCCACCAGGAGTCTCGCCAAGGTCAATGCCGTTTGGGATAGGGTTAAGCCATCCGTGCTGAAACACAATGGAGGTGCTGTAGCTGCGAGGTTTGAAACAAGCCTCGTGGCACAAGGCAATGCTCTCAAGGCGAGAGACGCGAAAGCCCTCACTGCCGAAACCAAAAACGGGTTAGAAATTGTGGACGCACTTGAAAAAGTCTATTAGACGGTCTTCCAAAATCTGGATCGGACCTGCGGCTGCCTTATCATCCAATTAACGGCTCGGACTCATTGACAGATGAATGTTTCTCGGCGCACCGGAGAGCAAAAGAAAAACAATATGAGCCGGTGAATTTTGCAACTTGATTCGATCTATTATGTGGTTTCGAGGAACCCTTCTTTCCGCACATACCCCACGACTAATGGTATAGTTGGTTTTCGGAAGATCTAGCAGGAGGCGAGAAATGCGGCGGAGGAAACTCATAGTTTTGATTCAGGTCGGCAGGTACATGAGGATGCGCACCCCGACCCAAGGCACTCGGATGACCCTTTTCTCATTCGAGGCCATTTCATGACACAGATGAGTTCATTCCAGATGGAGGTGCTGCTCGCGGCAGGTCTGCTTACGGGGTTCTCATCGGGCCTGCTGGGAGTGGGAGGTGCCTTTGTCATGGTGCCGGTGCAGTTTTGGATGTTAAAATGGATGGGAGTAGATCCGACAATAGCGATTCGCGTAAGCTTTGGAACAAGTTTGTTGGTGATCCTACCGACTGCAATTAGTAGTGCCATAACTCATAATCAAAAAGGAGCAGTCCACTGGAAGGCAGGCGTAATTCTTGGATTGACCGGCGCATGTGTGGCATTTTTGGGGGCCTATGTTGCCTCACGGGTGCCTGGTAGCTACCTCACAGCTATCTTTGGTTGTCTGGGCATAATTCTTTCCATGAGAATGTTCCTGAGCAGGACCAAGGATGTAAGACGGTCCTCTACTGGCAGTATGATAGGGTTGATTATTTGTGGCGGAATGTTCGGGTTTGTTTCCGGTATTATCGGGGTCGGGGGTGGAGGCTTGATGATTCCCGTGATGATCAGCTTCCTCGGATTTGGCATGCACGAAGCTGTAGGGACCTCGGCTGTCTTCATGACATTTACTGGTCTAGGAGGCTCGGCATCGTATCTTATCAATGGGCTTGGGGTCCAGGGGTTGCCCGCCTATTCCACAGGTTACTTGAATTGGCTCCAGTTTGCTTTGTTGGGTATTTCGAGTATCCCTATGGCGATGGTCGGGGCTAAAACTGCCCACGTAATTTCCGCAAAGAGGCTCAGGATGGTTTTTGCGACGGTACTCTTGATTATAGGACTGAAAATGTTGGGTGTGTTTTCATGGTTAGGACTGCCTATCTAGAGTTTTAGTCCCGCTACGAAAATTGTGGGTGCCTTTCTGACAAAGTAGTCTGACCGGCTCTGTGAATTACCACCGGACGGTTATATCTCTGGATTTCGATCTAAAAATGTGGCAGGAAGAGTGTGTGCCTGAATTCTAGAGGAACGCTGATCTCCCTGCTCGGCAAACGCTATGGTAGTACGGAGATTTTCTGCAAAGGAAATTATTCAGGACATCCGGTCAGGGATGGATGAGACCGCGCTTTGCAAGAAATACCAGCTTTCACTGAAAGGCTTGGAAACTCTTTATCAGAAGCTAATTGCAGCCGGTCTCTTGGGGAACGACCTCCAACCGGTACGCCGCAAAATCAACCTTCTAGCCGTTCTCGCCGACATACGCGCCGGGATGAGCCAGTCCGACCTCCTTAAAAAGTATGAACTGTCGGAGAGCATGTTTCGGCAGTTGAGCAAAAAGCTCCTCGCCGCTCAAGGAACCAGACCTGCTATCGATGCCGAGACAGTCATCATGGAGCCTGTCGAATTCCCAGCAACTAGTGAATCGTTGAGACATGAAGTCGATTTCGACCTATCAACCTACGAGGCAGATCGACCAGAGATCCTCGGCACGGTACGGGAAGTTTCCGAGGAAAGCATGAGTGTGGCAGGCATTGAGGCTACCGTCGGAGATACCAAAACCCTCGTTGTCCTGGGCGACGAATTGGGTCAGTTCTCTTCGTTTGAATTCGAGGGCTCCTGTCTGTGGGCATTTAGCGATTCAGGGGAAGGAACCTGCCTAGCGGGATTCGCCATAAGCAAAATATCGGAGACCGATGCTAAGGAATTGCGAAACCTCGTGCGTCTTATAACCAGCGGTGGATAGGGACTATGGCTTACCAAAGTGATAGTTCAGGTTGTCGTCGATCTGCCTTATCATCAGATTATCGCCTCGGACTTATGGACATTGATCATTTGTAGGCGCACCGGGGAGCAAAAGAAAAACAGTCCGAACCGTCAATTTGACTATCCCCGTCGTCAGGCACTTCTCTCCGATTCCCTGAGCATCTCCAGGAACTTCTCCCTCACGTCCGGTTCAAGATTCGCAGCGAACTCTTCCCCCAACTCATTCTCTCGGATCATCTGAAAAACGTCACCCAGGTCATCATCTCGGATTTTCAGCGTAATCAGCAACGGAAGGCTTGCGTACCATCTCCCAAGACGTTTAATCCTTGATGCCGTTGGATCCGGTAAAGGACGTCCGTCTCCTCTCTTCTCACCTTCAACATAGACATCGAGAGGTATCCGTCCACCAACAAATTCAAGGTAGAGATGCCGGTCTGAACCTGGTCTCCGACTGTACCCATTCCCGATCAGGAATTTCTCGATCTTCGGATACGATTCTCTGGAGACCAACACATCAATGTCGTCGCCGTATCTAAGATAATTGTGGTATCTTACAGCCATCGACCCTATCACGCAGTAATCAATGCCGCACTCGTCAAAATCACGGACAATGCTAGAGAGGTGGCGTTCCGGTCTATTAAGTTCGATCAGCAGTTCCTGCACCAGTTCGGCTAATTCTTTTTCATCCATAGGAAGTTCCTCATTCATCGCCGGGTAGATGGTAATCCTCTGGGTTCCAAAATTCCAAATCATTCCAGGAAATATCATGGAACACACGCCCGTCCTCATCCTCGACATCGCTGGTTCCCGCGCCCCAATCGATTTTCACTGTCCTCAATATTCGATCCGGCTCTGATGATAGATAGACTCTACTTCCCCGGAACAGCCAATTCCCGACCGCTTTCATTACCGTTTTTGATCGGACGACGCCATTCCTTAAAGGTTTTACGTAGATCCAGGGCATTGTCATAGACTCGGAATGACCGATCCGTCGGATCCTTACTGATCCATATTTCCACATAATATCCATAAGTTCGTATTTTCCCTCCAGCCCGGAGACGCACACGTAGTCCCCTACCTGCAGATCCTCTTGTCTTTGTCTGGCGAGGGAAGAGAAGTAAAATGGAATAGTTAAATCGAGAGATCGTTCGCTTATCAAATAGTCTTTGCTCGTAGTAATCATGTTCAGCCCCTGAAGTCTTTTGTGTAATCGTGCAGCACTTTTTTCACCTCAACCCGACCGTCGGGATACTCGAATCGAAATGCGACGGTATTCCCGCCCTCGGTGTATTCGGTGCATCTGCCGTTTTCGTTATCGCAGATAATCTTCGCTTCGAGTTTCCTCTTGCTGCTGGAAAACATTTCCAGTACCCGATCTGCTGTTGAAATAGCCATATCTCTGTCCTCCATACAATTTAGTTGAGTGCCGGGGGAAGTTTCGAGACCGGCACTACATGTCTTTAGAGAAAAACCTATTCGGTATTCGAGTCTTCCCTCGGCAGAAACTCCTTGAGAAAGGATATGCCCGCTTCTACGTCCCCTGGATTCTTCACGGATCGACCATAGTCGGATTGCAATTCCTGAAAGAATTCGAGGCAGTCCTCTCTCCAAGACTCGTACGCTGCGTAGCCCTCTTGAAGACCGTAACTGCCATCGAGGAGTTTCTCCCCTTTGATAATTAGTTGTTTCAACTCTGTTTTCATCTCCTATTCTCCTTATCAATTCGTTGTGCGCCGGTCTTTGAGCAATTCTCCGGCTCTAATTCAATTATTCTGGCGAAACCGGGACTAATTCTTGTTTCCGCGACTGCCCAGAGCAGCCCTGATAATCTCTACTCCTTTCCTGACAAGATTTTCCGGCTCATCTTGGAAGGGCTGAAGGATAGCATCGAACTGGTATAGCCTGAACGAATAGCACGATAGTCCGGTGCGCGTGAGAAACTCGAAAACCCTGAGAAATTCAAAGTCCTTTTCGGCGAGGATTCTTTTTCCCTCAGCCAAAGCACAGAGTAAGACTTGCTCGCAGTTTTGTTCGTCCGGGAAGGGATTTTCTTCACCCATATCTGGGTCATCGAGAATCTGCTCACACCCGATTTGCCCTAGTGCTGGCATAAAGAGGTCTTCGCACATGCCGAGAATCTTTTCAGCGGAGTCCGAGGAGGAAATGACCTCTTTGAGCCTATTATAGAAGTCGTGGTCGTGGGATGCCGCAGCCAGAATGAGTGCTAACAAGACTGGTGACGGTTCGGTGCTATCCGGTTCCTTGGTCTCAGAGAGTTGCCTCAGGACAAACCGGACAAGCAGCCGTGGGTCAACACCGGGGCTGGGACGGGGTACAACAATCGTAAGTTTCATTTGCTTATCTCCATATCAATTGGTGTGGTGCCAGTCTTGAGCAAGTCCGGCGGAACGGAAATATTGTCTATTGGACGTTTGAATGTTGCAGCCTTAAGAATGTCCAGACCATGTCGGAGTTTTTCTTGGGTAGGAGCTTCCGAAAACCGGCACTTTTCCTCAAATGCTTTAATGTATTCGTCGGAAGTCAGTGCCAACCAGGAGATCAGTTCCCAGACTCCATAGAATCTGAAATCCTGCTCCTTCTTGATTCTCCTGCCCTCATGCCAAGCCCAAGATTGGAATTTTCTTTCAGTCCTCCTACTCAGGGGACGGCGTTCGACCCTTTTCTCCACGTAATCAGAAGTGTCTGTCGCGTCCAGTCGGTCTAATTCCAACATGAACAAGTCTATGGATATAGTTAGGGCTTCTTCCACCGAATATGAGTCGGAGGAAATCAAGATTTCGAAGGCATTTGCCAGTTCTTTATTCTGGTGCAGAGCGACCAGACTAAGACCTGCCCAGACTGGAACAAGTCTCGGCTCCTTGATTTGGAGCATTTCGGTGAAACGTGTGATCAGGAACTTCAAGAGCAACGTGTCTTCGATGTAATATCGGGAACTGTCGTGGTCTGGGTTCATGTCGGTCACTCCTTATCAATTTAGTTTTGAGCCGGTCACGCTACCGGGATCGGCGCAACATATCCTTAGAGTCCCGGTCAACGGGAGCAGGAGCGGTGATCAGCCCCATGTTGCTCATCCCTGTCAGCACCTGATCGCGGGGGAAATCCTTCAACAAACGTTCGAGTCGCCTTCTGAGCAGTAGCTGGTTGCTGGGGATCGCCTTTTCTTCTCTAAGCCCGTCCGAGTCTTCCTCTATCAAACGGTCGATCTTGGCTACGACATCTGGATGGAGCCTGCATAGTTCCTTGAATTTCTTGATGGGAATGCCGAAGCCTTTCGGCGGTGGGGCTTCAATGAAATCCTTGAACGAATCAAACTCCACCACCATCCCATTGGGAAAAATCTGCCGCCGCCACAAATTCTTGTCGATTACGACCTTGAGATATTGCGGTATTTTATCGATAGCCACTAACCCCATCGAGAGGTTTCGGTAAAGTTGGCTGATTAAGTCCCATCCGTCTATCTCTGGCATCTTCCACTTCCTCCTTTTTGTATTCCCATGATTGGCTTCATTCGCCTGCAACCTCGTCAATCATTCTCAGGGCCTCTTCAGATCCGCTGCATATATTTCTGAGTTTCTCCAGGCTGCTCCCCATACCCATAGGAGGTGGAGTCTCGACGAACTCACGGAATGTACCAAACTGAACAATTTCTCCTAAGAGCCTCTCCGCCCGGTACTTCCAGATACCGCTCCTAATCACATTGATCGTCCACTCAGGAACGGAGAAGTGTTCAAGCTCGATCCATTCTAGCCGCATGTGGACTGCCTGCATCTCCTCCAGGGCTTTCCGCATCTCGTTTAGGGCTTTCCGCATCTCGTCCATTTTTCGGGCAAGGATATTCTCAATGTTCGACCGAGGAAGGTCCGAAGATAGAAATTTCATCATCCAGTAAAATTCCTCTGAACTTGCGGCTTTGGCTCTTATGTATGCAACCAGTACCGGGTCGTCCTCAACGGAACAGGATGAATTCTCTACCGGTTTGTCGGATTTGGCTTTGTCCAGTCCTCTTCTGATATTTTCACTTCTTTTCATAAGCAGTCCTTTCATGATCGAGTTTCAGTGCGTATGTGCCGAAGCAGCCTTCGTCTCGAACTGAGCGAAAATCCTGTCCATAGATCGTCGTCTTTGCTCGCTGACCCAGGTAAAAATCGCTTCACGATTGATTATTAGGAATTCCAGGTCTGGAAAGGGAGGCACTCCAATTCTTTTGCCCAGGCCGGATGTTCGTAGGGATTCCCACTCGGAGACAATCTCGTGAATCTTCTCTTTGAAATGGTGAGGTTTTTCTTCGAAGAAGGCTCTGTTGCCGATGTATCTCTTCTTACTCAATCTTTGAGAGAGCCAGTCGTCCACAGTAGATGTCAGGGCCGGAGATAGATTCACGTCTGAGGTAATTCCCTTTGCAGCACAAGCACTTTCAAAGGCATCGAGGAACCATTCGTGTTTTAGTGAAGCCTGATCTTCCGATGCTTGTTCTACAGTAGATCGATTTTCTCCGGTTTGTAGAACATCAGCGATACTTACTGCGCTGAGATTCTTTATCGGATTTCCATTCTGTCCCTTATACGGGTGACATGTTTCCAAAACTCCCATAACCCGGAGTTCCTGTACGATCTCATCGCCAGTAAAGTCCCTCAGCAACCTTTCCAGCCTACCCTTGAGAGGTTTAGGCTCTTCATGGTCACGAACGTAGGCTCCCTGGTAATAGCCCTGCGGACGAACGTTATGAGGAAAATGAGAGCATGAAGGCAGCTCGGCGTCCTTCCCCCTTTTTTTACAAGTCCTAACCGGTGCAAGTCCGAGTTTCGCTCCGATCTCGTTACATTTGTCGCGGAATAGAGGTCCATGACCGTGGTAGGCAGGTTCAAGGTCGCCTCGAACCTCGTCCTGCCAGAGATGGATGGTCTCATGGAGGCAGACATCAGATACGAAGAGGAACCGTCCCTTCTTGTATTCGTCTCCGGGTAACATATGAGGATGTGTCCCCGTTAGGAGAGACGGTCTGATTCTTATTTGAGACCGAGTTCCATAGGCTCCCATAGGTGAATAGTCCCCAAGCCTTGAAGGTTTGGAGGGTTCAGCAAGCAAGATTATGGGAGGAGCCTTGAAAGATCCATCGAAGTACTCGGTATTCCAATAATTCCAGAGGACGATCAGGTTGGACACCGTGGGGTCTCCGTTACTGAGGACAAACTTCTCGTACTGCTTCCTATGATTGATGTCTGCTTTTCGTATTCCTCTGGTTTTGTTAGGCATTCTATATCCTTTCTTTGGATGATCTTTTGCTTATTTCATGACTTTCAGGGGTGTCTCGTGTACAAGTGACTCTGTACTTTCATCAAGATCGACTCTCAGGCTATTTCCTTCTTCTTTTGTACTCATAGAGTACATGTACTCCCCCCCCACCTGTACACCTGTCAGGGGTATGTCAGGGGTCAGGACAACTTATTTGGATCACGGGGTAATACTTCGTATCTGCTACCAATATTACCGCTTAGCTCCTGAACACGAATCCTATTGAATCTTTCCAGTTGAGCAACACATCGCCTTATGTTTCTATCGGATCCACCCACCCCTGCCATTATTTGCGGAACTGAACCTGTCCAGAAGGATTTTCCAATAGTCTTGTCCCTAAGCCAGTGAAGGATTTTCTTTGAAGCAGGGGATAGACCGTACCGGCGACTGGGCCTCTTGGGATAGGCGAATGCCGAGTGAACCAGAGTAACAACCTCGCTCTCCTTCAAAGGAGGTGAGCATTTGTAGGCATTCAGAGCCAGACAGATTTCCAGGACGTAATTCTCGGAGAGTCCCTTGTCCCTGAGATGACACGCGTACCTCTTGAACAGAGTCTCATTTCGGTATCCTTCCAGAATGAGCTGCCCAAAGAAACCGACCTGGATCTTGGTGTCTGTAACCTTATCTGGTGCGGATTGGAGGTTTACTATGAGGTCGAGCAGCCAGTCCGGTGCGCTTACCAATGAAAGATCAAAAGGACTCGGATCCCATCTATACATCCTGCCGCTCTCATGCTCCGAATTGGGAACTACAACCAGACCTCCTTCGCCGCGAAGGTCAAGACCGGCGCATAGTTTGCCTGCATTACTGGGAATCGAGATGTCTGCGGGGTATAAGAAGTGGTAGTGGAAGCCATTCCCCGTTACAGTCCTTTGGGTAAGAGGGAGTTTTCCATTTTTTCTTTCAAAGGACTTGAGTGAATCCCCACCGCCTTTGTCGAGGTCAACGTCAAGCACAAACCGATTGAATGGCTTCCCGGTGGGCAATCCTACGTTGGCGTAGGGCCATTGCTTCCACCACTCAATAATCTGAGAAGCTTTGGTGGTGGCTCTTTTGCTCGGCTTCGTTATGTGGGGATGCTTGCCGGGATGACAGCCTTTTCTACCGCCACAAGTGCATTTACCGTCTCTAAATCCGTGAAGAGGAATGACCGGACAACCAGCCTGTGCCAGTTCTAATGCTGCGCTTAAGCGAGCATTCTCTTCTCCGTCAATGAATTCTTTTTCCATCGCTTCGCGTCCTTTGAAAGTAGGACGGAAGGGGAGTTGAGTTGCCTTTTGTGTCTTTCTGACATATATTTATACACTACTGTCCGGTTTACTTTGATGTGATATCGGTATGTTAGGGCATTGCATTTTCCACTGTGACCTATGACAGTTTGTGTGGTTAAATCATATCAGTCAGTTACGCACCTAAAGTTAACGAAAGT
>JBKQMK010000461.1:0-12642 GCA_052146735.1 Desulfomonilaceae bacterium
TTCATGCACGAGCTTGAAGAGAAGATCAGCTATCTCGAGGACATCAGCAAACTGGAGGAGTCGGTCCTGGAGATTCGTCGCTTCGAGAAAAACTATTTTCTGTACGGCGATCAGCAATCTCTGAATACAGCCCAGTACCATCTGAACCGGGCCCAGGACCTCCTGGACAAGAATGCTGCAAAAATTCAGGCGCTCTCATCCTCCCGGCAGGTTGACCGCTTCAAAGCGGACCTTCAAGAGTATCAACAGCTCATATCTGCATGTTTGGATCCCGCTTTGGCTCAAAAGTGTCTGCCAACCTCGGACAGCCGGGTTGAATTTGAGGCGAAGATACGCAAAACAGGCTCGTCCATATCGGACTTTGCCCAGAATGTGGCACAACGAAAACGGGAATCTATCAGACAGACAATAGGAACGACTGTCAGGCTGCAACTATTGATTTTTGCGCTGATTGGGATCGGTCTCGTCGCAGTGGGCAGCTTTGTGTTTGCCAAAGTAATGAAGCCGCTGAAATTATTGGAAGAGAGTACCCATAACATCGCTAGGGGCCGATTCACACCCATCGAAAACTTACCCCCTGAAAAGGAAATTCGTGATATTTTCAATTCTTTCAATAGGATGGCGGTTCAGTTGAAAACGAGGGAGGAACAACTGGTTCAATCCAAGAAACTTGCGTCTCTCGGCACGATGCTGGCGGGGGTAGCTCACGAAGTCAACAATCCACTCTCGAACATTTCGTCTTCGTGCGAAATTCTTTTGGAAGAACTTGATGATGGCGACAAGGAATTTCAGAGAAAGGTGCTAAGGAAGGTTGTAGAACAAGTCGATAAAGCTCGCTGCATTGTTCTTAACCTGTTGGAGTTTTCTCGAAACAAAGAATTTTTCAAAGAATCGCTGAACCTGAAGATAATTATTGAGAGTACTTTGGGACTACTGCACGGGCAGGTTCCAGCCGGTGTGCAGGTGCTTGCCCAAATCTCTCCGAACATTACCATCTTTGCCGACAAGCAGCGGATCCAGCAGGCTTTCATGAACCTGATATCCAATGCTATTCAGGCTTGCCGGGCAGAAGGAGAAGTGAGAATTCGAGCGGAGGGATCGTACGACGGGATGGTCACGATGATCATACGGGACACAGGTACCGGAATTCGTGAAGAAGATCTGCCGAAGATTTTCGATCCGTTCTTCACAACCAAAGATGTAGGACAGGGCACTGGTTTGGGGCTGTTCATCACACACGATATCATCGTGAGACATAACGGCTCGATTAAGGTGAAGAGTACCCCCGGCTCAGGGACCTCGTTCACTGTAAAGTTGCCCGCTCAGGAGCCTTCAGAATGAGCACCCCTCCCCGGCTACTGATAATCGACGACGAAGAGATGGCCTTGATAAATCTGGAGCATATACTCAAAAAACAGGGCTACGACATAGTCACCGCGGATACCGGTCCCAAAGGGTTGGACTTGGCCAAGAGCGGTCGATTTGACGTGGTGCTTACAGACCTGAGGATGGAAAAAGTTGACGGCATGAGGATCCTCGAGGAGAGTCGGCGGTTCAATCCTTCATGTGAAGTAATCATGATCACGGGGTATGCAACAGTTGACTCGGCCATTGAAGCTATGAAAAAAGGCGCCTACCATTACATTTCAAAGCCCTATCGCATCGACGCGGTTCGCAAGGTCGTATCCGAGGCAATTGAGAAGATCCGGTTGAGACAAGAAAACGTTCAACTTAAGGAAGACCTGAAAAAGTTCAAGGACGCGGGGAGCGTGAAGATCATCACCAAGGATCCTGCAATGTTACGGATCCTGAATACAGCCCGTCAAATAGCCCTCACAGATTGTAATGTTCTCATCAGCGGCGAATCCGGCACCGGCAAGGAACTCTTGGCAAGATTCATACACGAGCACAGCAAGCGTGGTGATGAGCTTTTGATGGCCGTAAACTGCGGCGTGTTTGGCGAAGACCTTCTCACTAACGAACTGTTCGGACACGAAAAGGGAGCATACACCGGAGCCAACGCGGGCAAACCGGGAATCATAGAGTTGGCGAGGGGCGGGACATTGTTCCTGGACGAAATAACTGAAATGTCCACGAACATGCAGGTGAAGCTACTCAGGGTGATTCAAGAGAGGCAGATGATGAGGGTGGGCGGGACACGTACAATAACCGTCGACGTGCGATTTATTGCCGCGACGAACAGGAACATTCAGGAAGCGGTTCAGACGAACGAATTTCGCAAAGACCTGTATTATCGTTTGAACGTGGTTTCGCTCGACCTGCCGCCACTTGCCTCACGAAAGAACGATATTCCGCTGCTGGCACAGCACTTTCTCGAAAAGCACTCAAAGCTGATGGGCAGGAATATGCCGTCGTTGTCGAGGGAAGTATTGAATATTCTTAAGGACTATGATTTTCCGGGGAACGTTAGGGAACTCGAAAACATCATCGAACGCGGTCTGGCTCTGGCAACGGATAATGTGATTGAGGCCGACCATTTGCCGGATGATATCAGGGAATTCAAAATTAAGACATTCCGAAGAAAGGACGGAAAGCTCCCGACACTCGAGGAACAGGAAATCGATTATATCAAGAAGGTGTTGGCAGAAACCGGAGGAAATAAAACTCTAGCGGCAGATGCTTTGGGCATAGACAGGGTATCCCTGTGGCGTAAGATTAAGAGGTACGGACTTGAGTAGCACCGGAGCATCTGTGACGAGATAACAAAATGGGGATGCCGTTACCTCACAAGCCCGAGACGCATGTTCACCCTGTTGTAATTCATCGTTTCTTTTTGGATTGTTAATCTTGCTCTACCGGAGAGCCCCAAAGGGGCGACCGACAGTAGCCAGGCGATTCATCGGCTGGATCTGGGTCAACAATTAAAATTTCTTAGTCCCATTCGGGACGACTGATCATTTCAGTTCTTTTCACCGGATGGTCGGTCCTCCCTTGCAGGACTTGATGTCTTTCACCCCGCGTCCCACGGGGTTTTCCTGGCGATGAATCGCCAGGCTACTTTCGTTGGTCCCTATGGGACCAGGATGGACCCAGGGAGTGAACGCAAATGTTGCTTCAGCAGAGCAAGAGGGACAGTCCGTTTCCTTTAGACACCCTTCTCGTTATCAAGCCTCGCCTTTATTCCTGAACACCAGCACGGGCCGCGTGGTGGATCGCACCAGATTCAGGGCCTCGTCGCTTATCATCCGCAGTAACTTCGGCTTGCCGTGGCCGTAAGCCCCCAGTATGACCAGGTCATACGGTGCACTCTTCACTTCCCGGATCACCTCGTCCACATAATCGCCCTTCTTGGTCTTGATTATCGGTTCGTGGCCAAAGCCTTTCAGTGTCCGGTCTCCTTCGAGAAGGCACGCTTCAGCAAACTCAGCGTCTGCACCTCGCCCGTTCTCCTGAACATGAAGCACAGTCATTTGGGGTTTTTTCCTCGCCAGGAGCGGGCCCACGAATTTTAGCGCATCCTGGTCGCATTGCGAACCTCGGTATGCCACCAAAACCCTTTTGATTTCACGGTAGTCTCTCGCTATGAGGATTGGTTGCTTTGAGTGATGCAGAATCTTGGCATGGACGGTGCCCAGCAAAAAGCCCCTCAAAGCCGAGTGACCGTGCGAACCGAGCACAATCATGTCGTAATCGCCTTGTTGCACGGTCTCAAGGATTTCTTCCGCAGGATCTCCCGTGGCTATCAGCGGCTCGCACGGAACTTTGCCAGCGAGGCAGTATTGGCATTTGTCGAGAGTTTCTTCCTGGACTTGAAGAGCGTCGGAATCGATCCAGTCCTTGAGGCCCTCCTTTGAAAAGAACGGAGCGTAGAAACTTTCAGGTCCCACTTCGACTTCGTCGGGTTTCACGTACAGAGCGTGTACGTCAGCATCGAAATGCTCGAGCAGATGACATGTGTACGCAAGCGCCATGTGCGATTCGGGACTCTTATCTACAGCAACCAACACTTTCATTGCCAATTTCCCTCGTTGCAAATGCTCTGACAACCCGTCCTCGGACACCGTCCCGATCAAACGTGCTCATAACTTTCCGTGACAATCGGCGGCGCATAAGGCTCGGCCGCGCGGCGGCCTTTCCACATAGCGCCGAGGATGATAACCGCGCCCACGAGAAGAGCAATGCACATGATAACGAAACTGGCCGAATCGAGAATGCTTATCGTTGACTTTGACATTGATATGAGGTCCAGTTCCTCCAAATACTTCGGCACTGCAAGTGCCCGACTCACGGCAACCACGATCATGATTGTGCCCATAACCACTTTGATCATGTGCTCTTTTACATAAGTGGTACCGATGGCGCCAAGCTGTACCCCCAGAAGGGACCCGGCAAGTATGATCAACGTGAGCCTTATGTCTACCATGCCGTGAATGGCCCACTTTACCGAACCGCCAAGCCCCATAAGAAAGGCGATCACGAGCTCGGTCGCCGACGAAATCAACCCGGTAGCGCCGATGACATAGATCATCCCCGGCACGCCTACAAAGCCGCCCACCGCTATTGTTGCGGCCAACATTCCGGTGGCAAACCCCACGGGTATGGTGAACCATAACGATATCGTTAGGTCCGCTGTCTTGAAATGAATCATGGGCGGAAGATTAATCTTCTGGAGCCTCAGAGCCAGCGACGCCACTTGCTCGCCCGCACCGGATTTGTGAGTTTTCCAGGCATCATAGAAGACATAACCCCCGACAACGATGAGTACTGTTACAAAAGAGAGGCTCACGTAGAGATTCGAGCCGGCCTCTCCCCATTTTTCCAAGATCATCTCTTGAATCTTTATGCCTGCTTGCACCCCCACTGTCGCCGAAGCCGCCATTACGAGGCCAAGCTTCAAGTCAACCTGGCCGTACTTGTACCTCTTGTACGCCCCGACCATGGCCTTGGGGAACTTGTGACACATGTTACTGGCCACAGCCACCGCCGCCGGGACTCCGAGGCTCATCATACCCGGAGTGAGGACGAATGCGCCTCCGGAGCCAATGAAACCACTCACCAGGCCGCCGATGAAACCCACCACAAACAAGAAACCGATGTTCATCCAAGTGAGATCTATGAATTTTACGCCTTCCAGGGCCAAATCGTGCATTGGGATGTCCTCCTGATTAAATGGTAACTACACGCTCAAGCGTACACGCGGCCGCGGCCTTTGGGCCGGACGCGGGACAGGTCTGACTTCAGGTCGTCTTGCGGGCTGTTTCGTGATGGCTTCGATGCCCAGCATCGACCAGAGATTGCTTGCAAATGTTCCGTGTGCGAAAGAAACGACAAAAACCGTGACAATGGGCAGTGCCGCATAATAACCACCCTTTGTGAAAAGCTGCAGCATCGAATCGGAATTCGTGAACGCCACGGCATAAAGGGCTGCGGTAATAGCGCCATAGACAACGGTCTTTACCACAGGCTTTTTCTTTGTTGCGCCATATGTAGCCGCCATAATGTGCCTCCAATTTGGAATTTCTCACTCAATTGGTCGAACGGATTGCAGCGTCCGGCAAGAAGCCGGCCCCACCAATCCCTCTTTGATGGGTCACGTCCGATACAGTTGCTTTTTCGCTCTTTCCCCAGCCCGTTTCTGAGTCTTTACTGGCTTCATGGTTCGCCGACCAAAAGCGTCTTTCGTCAAGGATCGGGCAGTGTCCCATTCCCCTTCCTCGGCGAAAGCTACGGCCATTGCCATTGCTTGGAACTTTTCTCTCCAGGATCTCATGTCGGCCTCCAGGGCATCGGATTTACAGTCGACCTCTGTATAATCAAATACTGTGCCAAATCAACAATGTGGCTTTGTTGCTTACTTTTAGCATTCAAAGGTAAGGAGGTAGTAGCCAAGTGGGAACATCCAAGTGTTGCGATAAGTAACACTATGCAAGAAGATAGATGTTATCATATTTATTTCAGCGTCTTATAGCCTATTGCACGGGCCAGGGAAACGTTACACAATGCAACGGTTGCGCCTCCGCTTAATCCTGCGAAAATTGCACGTCTCCCAGTAAACTCAAATCAATCCTGTTGTGACACCAGCGTTTTCCTCCTATAATCGGCAATTAATACGATTGTGCGCTCGGGCGATGAAGATGACTCCCAACGCCTTTTGTCTACGAACTGCACAGCCTGACTTCGCTTCAGAGAGATGGGAGTCAGCGGCAAGCTAAACTTATCGTCACCGTATTGCTAAGGAACTCGGCTAAGATTCTATAACGGCGAGAGGTTGATAATGGCCTTTTTCAGGAAAAACGAGGAACAGCAGCCTTCAGTGCCTCAAGATCTCCTCGATCTACGGACAGCGGTGGAAAAAGCACGGTTACCGGAAAACGTAGCCGCGGTGGCTTTGAAGGAGTTGGAGAGGCTCGAGAAAACAGATCCGTCTGCCGCGGAATACTCCATCGGCACAACTTACCTCGATTACCTCGTGTCCCTGCCGTGGAACCGCTATACGGAAGACAATTTGGACATTGAAAGGGCCGAGCGTGTCCTGGAAAGCCGACATTACGGCCTGGCCATCGCTAAAGAGCGGATCCTCGAATACCTTGCCGTCAGAACGCTTCGCAATATGAGAACCTTTCGCGTTCTTGTGGTCGATGACGAGGAAATTGCCCGTACCAACATCGAGCATGTTTTGGCCAAGCAAGGCCACCTGGTGGAGATCGCGAGTAATGGGGTTGAAGCCCTGGAGAAAGTGGCGAACCAGGAGTTCGATCTTATTATTACCGACTTGAAAATGGAGAAAATGAGCGGACTCCAACTCCTGGAGACCCTAAAGCGAACGACGCCTTTGACCGACATCATTATGGTTACGGGGTATGCCACCGTAGATTCCGCGGTGGACGCCTTAACCAAAGGGGCCGCATACTACCTTGCCAAACCGTTCAAACTGGACGACCTCCGCGTTTCCGTTAATCGGATACTTGAGAAAAAGCGTCACACGCAAATCACACGTGGGCCCATCCTCTGCTTTTCGGGCCCACCGGGAACGGGAAAGACGTCTATCGGACAGGCTATCGCGGATGCCATGGAGCGGAAATTCCTGCGGTTTTCGCTCGCAGGGTTGCGTGATGAAGCTGAGCTTAGGGGCCACCGAAGGACCTACGTTGGGGCCATGCCCGGCCGCATAATCAGCGAAGTGAAACGGTTGGACCTCAAGAATCCCGTGTTCATGCTGGATGAGATCGACAAAATCGGTCAGGACTTTAGGGGCGATCCCGCGTCCGTCTTGCTTGAAATTCTCGATCCTGAGCAGAACCATCAGTTTGTAGACCATTATCTGGACGTCCCTTTTGATCTTTCTTCTGTAATGTTCATCGCCACGGCCAATGTAGTCGAGAATCTCCCTACGCCCCTCCTTGATCGCCTCGAAGTAATAACCTTTCCCGGCTACACTGAAAAGGAAAAGAGGAAGATAGCGAAAGACTACTTGATCCCCCGCCAATTGAGGGACAATGGCTTGACCGGTCGCGGCATACATTTCACTGATCAGGCCATAGCGAAGATCATTCAAGATCATACACGGGAGGCGGGGCTGAGGAATCTCGAACGCGAAATCGCCAACATCGCCAGGAAGCTGGCACGCATCTGCTTGAAAGGCAACGACAAGTCTTTCAGCGCGACTGTGGATGAAGGCCTTGTTGGGGAATTCTTGGGTCCGCGAAAATTCTCTCATGAGGCCCTTGAAACAGAAAATCAGATCGGCGTCACCACCGGCCTGGTCTGGACCGAATTCGGCGGAGAGATCATCTTTGTAGAGGCCACCCGCATGAAGGGCGGCCAACAGCTAATCCTGACAGGTTCCCTGGGGGCTGTTCTCAAGGAGTCTGCCCAGACGGCATTGAGTTATGTTCGGAGCCACGCTGATCTCTACGGGATAGATCCTGAATTCTTTTCTGAACATGACATTCATATCCACATTCCGGCCGGCGCGGTTCCCAAAGATGGGCCGTCGGCAGGAGTGACGATTGCCTTGGCGCTCATTTCTCTGCTCACTGCTCGACCTGCGCGGCGCAGCGTCGGCCTGAGCGGAGAAATTACCCTGAACGGAAAGATGCTTGCTGTCAGCGGGATTCGTGAAAAGGTTTTGGCCGCACAACGCGCGGGCCTGAAAACAGTGGTGTTTCCCAAACGAAACGAAGTCGATGTAAATAGCTTACCGAACGATGTAACTGAAGGCGTGGAGTTGATTTTGGCCGAAGACGTTGGTGAGCTGGTTGACCTCGTCATTCTTCATTCTGGCTCCTAGCTGGTGATCGGGACCTATCTCTACACGCCGTAGATATAGGCAAGCGTTCGTATACGGCCTGAATCCTGCGGCTTGGTGGTTTCCCGTCTTCACCCTTCCGGACAAAGCCAATGCCTACAAAGAATTTAGGTTGTTCAAGGATATAGGCTATGGGGACATCTTTAGGGCCCCAGCAGCCATTCCTACTCTAGGCTCGAACTTATGGTACAGACACTGGGCCTGACGAGCCAAAGGAGCCGCGCCTGGGGACGATTCTATACATCTGGCTCACCAGGCAGCCTGAAATTTTAGCTGATTGCGAGGACCATGCTCGATCAGAGGGAGCGGTTCTTGTGAAACGGCTGTAACTTAGCTATAATAATCAGGTGTCGACTAAGATAGTTTTGATTCCCGATTTTCATAGCCAATTACCTCCCAGCGTCTTTTCAATATGCTGAAAATTCCGCACCCAAATGAACTGAAACTTGATCCCCTGGAGCGTCTCCCGTTAGATGTTCGACTTTTGGTCAAGGAAAAGGGGACGTTGCAAGAATACAGTCCGGGTGACACGTTGATGGGGCCGAGTGACAGTGGAGAGCGGATTCGTTTACTTATTTCCGGCGAGGCCAGCGTGATGCTCCGAGATGGTGACGCCCAAGAGATCGCCGTGGACGTTCTTAGGCCGGGGGACATGTTCGGGGAGATCAGCTTCCTCACAGGGAGTCCGTCCCCGGCGAATTCGGGGCTGGTGGCCGACGAGCCTTGTCGAGTATTGGAGATTCCCGCTAACGAGTTCGAAGAAATCTTGCTTAACAATTCCGACTTCACCATGACGCTGGTGAGGAACTTGGCCCGCAAGATAATGCGGCTGGATCGAAGCGTCCTTGCGAGTAAGGCCAAGAGGAAGGCTCTACAGTCCCTGATAAGCCGAGAGGAACACATATTTCCGGATTACGTGATCGGGGATTACGTTCGCCGCCACCTTACAGCGAAACTGGAAGAATTGGCCCATTCAGACGGGCCCGTCCTCATAATCGGAGAGACCGGCGTGGGGAAGGAAGTTCTTGCCCACGCTCTGTTCAGGCTCAGCCACCATTACAAAAGCGTCTTCTTACTGCTTGACCTTTTGAGGACTCGGTCGGACCAAACTTTTGGCGCAGGAGGGCCTGATGCTTCTGAAAGCGAGGCCCATCCTACGGAAGAGCAGATTCGTCTGTTCTTCGGCTCCGAAGAAAAGGTCGATGGGGATGGCTTTAAAACCACTCCGGGATATATTGAACTGACCGAAGATGGGACGCTGCTTGTCCGAGGGACTGAACAGCTCACCGCAGAAATGCAGGAAAAGCTTCTGGAGGCCGTTACAGGGGGTAACTTTCGAAGATTCAACGGTTTAACCGACCAAAAGGTGCAGATCCGGCTCGTTGCCACCACGACTCTCCCTGTGGAGGAGATCTCGCCGGAGCGGCATCCACTGTTGCATGGGCTGAAGGGCCGTTCGATAGTCATCCCCCCCTTGAGAAGCCGTCGACGAGAAATACCTGGACTCGTCAAACATTACCTGAATCAATACTGCCAGGAACTACGCAAAGAAATCGCCAAGCTACCGAAAGAAACCCTTAAAACCCTTGTTAATTATTCCTGGCCCGGCAACGATGTGGAACTCTCCACTACACTCAAAAGGGCCGTGCTTGTATCCGAAGGGGGTGTACTTAAGCCTCAAGATATTTACTTCGACCTCAAACGAATCGAGGGAGAGGGGAGATTCAACCTCCTCAGATTTCAGCCTGTACGGCAAGCAGTGAGGAGCCCCCTCTTCCCTGCCATTTTCCAGAGTGCGGCCACGCCGTTCTTCTTCATTCTGCTCGTGCTGTTGTTCCTGGGTCCGGCTGACCCCATGAAAAATCCTGCTGCGCTTTTCAGTTGGGCTGTAGGATGGCCGACTCTGATTATAGGGGCGTTTGTGTGGGCACGCTTCTGGTGTTCTCTCTGTCCCATCGGTACCCTTAGCAAACTCGCCAAGAAGATTATTGCGCTGGAGCGTCCGTTTCCACAGGTGCTGAAGAATCGCAGTGATCTGTTCGTTGTGGGAGCCGTCTTGTTCATAATCTGGCTGGAAACTGCCACCGACATACGGAACTCCCCTTTTAACGTCGGGTTGCTGCTATTAACCATGCTGGTTTCGGCGATTGTAGTTGGGGTCATTTTTGAACGGCAATCGTGGTGCCGCTACTTGTGCGGTCTTGGCGGGATGGTTGGCATTCTGGCAAAGGCTTCACCCCTGGAACTTCGTGCAGATCGTAATGTCTGCATTTCCCAGTGCGCCTCAAACGAGTGCTACCTGGGCACTCCGACCAGGGAGGGATGCCCCTTTGGGCAAGTTGCTCCAAAGCTCCACAGCAACAGGTTCTGTAAAATTTGCGGCGCGTGTGTGAAAAACTGTCCGCACGGCGCCATAAACTTGAACCTCCGTATACCCGGGAAAGAAATATGGGAGATGCGGCACACCAACAGCCGCACAGCGTTCCTCATCGTCGGCATGATTAGCGGGTTACTGAGTGAGATGCTGAGCAAAATGCCAGTTTACGGCCAAGTGACGGGATTCTTGCCTCTGCCGGAAATAGGCAAATTCACCGTATTCTTCTTGGTTCTTGTACTCGGCTTCAACCTGTTGTTGTTGCTCGCGGCAGCTTTGTCGCACAAGGCGTATGCGGACTCCTTCATGGACAACTACTCTCGATATGGCCTCGCCCTGTTGCCGTTGACGCTTACCGGTTTCACCGCATTTCATCTCTATTACCTCATAAACCTCGGCGTGCAACTGCCCATTTTGGTTAGCGAGACATTTCAATTCGAGATATTCAGGCAGCTCATCATCACAGTACCCCCCTGGCTGACCCTTTTCTTCCAACAGGCGCTGATTTGGATCGGTCTGGGCTGGAGCCTCCTGATAATGTACAGGCTCGGCAGGGCCGATCAAGAGCGTTTTTGGAGCGCTCTTTCCGGGATGCTTCCGCACGGTGTCCTGGCCGTCTTTATCGCGCTGTGCTTGCTGGAAACGACCAAGGTGTTCTTTTACCAAACCTAGGCCCTCCGGCCAGCAGGCCAATCCCGGTTCGTGTTACCAGTTTGAAAGCGATTGGCATGTAATTCCCCTGTATGACCAAATGGTTAGCTCGTGCCGAACATTTGAATTGACAGCCCGGCAAAACTAAGCGATACTTCTTATCTTAATAAATACTTAATTCTTGAGCCGGCGAAGACCTTATGGCGCATGAAATAGACATAGGACAAAGGATCAGATCGCACCGACACAGCAATCATCTGACTCTTAAGCAACTCGCAGAAAAGGTCGGCTGCACCGACGCGTACTTGTCTCAGATTGAGAACGGTCGGGTTTCTCCGTCCATATCAAGCCTTAAAAGGATCGCAAGCGCGTTACAGACCAAGATTACCGACTTTTTTGTGGAGGGCCGGGATGATGATCCCGTGGTCCTTAGGCCGGACCAACGGATCACTCTCTCTTTGGAGCGCTGGAACGCTGAAATACAATCCCTCGTGGTGAACCCGAAGAATAAACGGATGCACCCGTTTTACACCACCATTCAGCCGGGCGGAGGATCGCACGGCCTTTATAGCCATGTGGGCGAGGAGTTCGGATTGGTTATAAAGGGGGAACTGGAGATCGACCTTGAGGGCACGATTCATCTAGTGAAAGAGAATGAGAGCTTTTACTACAATTCTTCCCGGCCTCATAGCTGGACGAATCCGGGCAAAGTCGATACCGTGGTGGTCTGGGTAATCAGTCCGCCCACTTTTTGATTTCGGTTTAACTCCGGCGGATGCAAACCGGAATAGGTGTTGTTAACTAGACGTTTTCCATTTCAGAGAGGAGGACAACATGTATCGCAGATCTATCATGATAGTGGCGATTGCGCTGGCAGCCGGCCTGCTGTTCGGGATAGCGGCTCAAGCCAAGGACGCTCAACCGTTTCGCATCGGTGTGTCTGTTTCCTTAACCGGGGTTTTCGGCAAGGACGGCAGCCTGGTAAAAGATGCTTATACCCTCTGGATGGAAACTGTAAACGCGAAGGGCGGCATCAACGGCCATCCGGTTGAGTTGATTTTCTACGATGACAAAAGCGATGCTTCCACTGGCGCCAAGTTGACAGAACAGCTAATAGTCAGCGACAAGGTGGACCTCCTCCTGGGTGGATTCGGGAGCAACGCTCTCTTTGCCGCGAGCCCTGTTGCAGAGAAGAATGGATACCCACTTATCAGCGGAGGAGCAAGCTCAAATAAGCTTTTTGAAAGAGGCTTCAAGTATTACTTTTCCACCTTGGGTAAGGCTACCGAGGAAGTTCGGGGCTGCGTTGAGATGTTTAAGGCGGTGGATCCCAAACCCAAGACGGCCG
>JBKQMK010000462.1:0-6550 GCA_052146735.1 Desulfomonilaceae bacterium
AGCCGAGACAGTCAACGCCTACGTCCGGGCAACGCACATAGCGCGTAAAGTGGAAGGCGTTCGGCTCCAACCCCTCGCTCAGCCTCTCATTTATGAGAGCGACAGGAATGGCAAGCTGAGAAAGGAGATAAACGCACATCCGGGAAGGGCACAACTTAGAGATGAAGTTGCCGTCCACGTCGAGGATGAGACGCTGTCCCACTTTGTGGCCCGAATTGCAGTGATGCTCTCGGACGACCTCCGCTATGATGGAGTACAGAGGCGCTGCTTCAGAAAGTCGGTCGATCTGTCGAATTCGGTGGCCGGACTCACGAAATGACTCAATTTCGGATTCGGTGTATCCAACTCGCTTCGCGTATCTCTTCAACTTCTCTTCTGACATCCCTCATCACCCCGTCTTGTGATCCCTTCCGGCTTGGCCGAACAATGATTATACAGTCTGTACAAACCGGAAAACGCAGACTGTTTCCTTTGCTATAAGAAGTCTGACACAAAATAGCAGCACCGCCTAACATCCAGCCGCTATGGGGCTCTTGTGGCTCAGAACTGCACTTCTCCCCTAGCCCGCAATTCGAGCGGCAAAAGGCTGGCATAAATAAACTCGTTCAGCGGAACAGGCACTCCTACCTCTCGACCCAAACGCACCACCGCACCGTTCTGGGACGACAGTTCAGAAGGCCGCCCTTCCATAATGTCTCGCTGCATAGAAGCCGTAGTCTGGGGTGGCAGCCCGTCGATCACTGCCATGGTCGCGCTGACAGCGTCGTCTTTCAGATTGATCTTGCGGGCCTTTGCCACTGCGGCGATCTCCTTCACAGCTTCTTCCAGCATGCGTCTCGTCTCAGGCAGGGTGCGCATTACGGCTGCCGGAGCACGGGTCACCGCCCCAACTCCGCTCAATGATGCTATGAACAGGAATTTCCCCCACATGGCCGCATGTATATCTGCCGGCATTTCTGCGGCAACACCGGCCTGCGCAAAGGCATCGAGCAGTCTCTGCCCGCGTTCGCTGGGACGATTGTGCAATTCGCCGACCGCGACATAGGGCTTCATTCCGCCATGCTTGATATGTCCCGGACCCACGATAAAGCTGACTATGTAGCAAAAACCGCCGAAAACATGTTCCTTACCCAGAACTGCCGCCAGTTGCGACGGCGCTTCCACACCATTTTCGAGCGGTACCACGAAGGTTTCAGGCCCTATCAGAGGCCGCATGGCCTCGGCAGCTTGCCCCACCTGCCAAGCTTTGACCCCCAATATGACCGTATCGACCGGCCCCACTTCCTGGGGATCCTCGGCAGCATGGGCTGGGAAGACTCTGAAGTCACCGTCCGGGCTGTCCACGCGGAGACCGTCGGAGCGAAGGGCCCGGAGATGTTCGCCACGAGCGATGAAAACGACTTCCTGCCCGGCTTGCGCTAGCCGGCCTCCAAAATAGCCCCCCACGCCTCCAGTTCCAAAGACCGCGATCCGCATAAGATACTCCGATTCAAGAATCGCTTGAAATGTCGAATTATGATCTACACTCGCTGTGGTGGCCGATCAGCCCTGCATCTTCGCCGTGCTGCTTAGTGCTCTGTTTCGCAAGTTCGGTGAGGTAACTCTTGCCAGTGCCTCTGCGGGATTAGTAGGGCCGGCGTCCCCGCCGGCGGCGGATAAATGACCGGCACGGAGGCCGGTCCTACCGGTATATTTGTCTGGCTACGGGTACCCAACCTATCAGCATACGTGACCGAATTTAGGAAACAGATTACTAAGTATCTTCCTTGGCAGCTCCTGAGATATGCCAACCAAAGAGTCAGCATCGTGCCCCGAATTCCGAAGAATCAGGCGTAACGCCAGGTTACGCAACAGCCTCTTACTCTTCCTCCGCCTCTGCAAGGACGACCAGCCTATCGCACATCTTGACTATATATTCGTTAATTCCAGTGGTGGAGTCCAGAATGTCAAGATAAAGCGACGAAGCTTGAGGTGAGCTGAATCCTCGCTCAAGGCGTTCCCAGTGGGCTAGTCGAACATCTTGAAGAGCTTGGCTGAGGTTTTGGCCATCAGTCAGGATACGAGACACAAGAAACCTATTGGTGGTCACGAAGGCATCGCGAAGGTTGACCAACATGTCTACCAAAAGTGCGAAGAGTTGATCGAGTTCAGCATGGGCCTTGTCACCGAACGGGATTCCGTCGCGGGCTTTAATGCGGCAACATCTCAGTATGCTTTCGAGCAAGTCACCTACCCTTTCCAGGCGATAGGGGAAACGGATAAGATCACTGAGCCGCGCGGTCTTTACCGCGGAGGCTATCAGATTCTTGGTCAACACCTTTTCCTGCTCATGGACATCTTTCCCCAGCGCCTCGCACGCGTCCATCTGTGCCCGGGATCCACTAACCATGCACTTTGAGAGTAAGCGGGTCATTTCGATGGTTTTGCTGACCATTATCAACAAGCCCTCTTGCAGCGCGACACTCTCGGAAAAGGGCTTTTCGTGGAGTTCTTCCAGCCTCAGAGCCTCGGAATCGAGCTTGGGGCTGATCATCCGAAAGGGGTTTACGACTATGCGATGGTCTTTCATTCTGAATCACCTCCTGATGCTGCGCTGGATTTTTGAAGAGCAAGAGCTGTGCCACAACTGTATGCAAATACAAGGCTGTACAAGGGTGTAGGAGCCTAGTGCGTTAACCACACTCCTGGCGCCGTCGCGCTGCGAATTCGGGATAGTCCATAGGGACACGGGAGCACGCAACTGCCTCCGAGACCTACATTTGTCCTTTGCGCTCGAGGCCGCGCCCCCAAGAACGGCTCAAACAATTGTCAGGATTTTTTGCGATTTGTAAAGGATGAATTTACCAGTGGTAGATGGGAGCCTTCTCAGTTTCAATTGCTATATTAATGAATTGACATCACAATATATTTTTTTCGTGGCATGGTAGACTCTTATGTATTATCCTGACTGATCATATGTTCGTATATCCAGACACAATCACCTGTTTTCAACTGTCGAGAATAATTATACTGAAAGGTGTACAAGGCACGCGCAAAGAAGGTGGAGTTACATGACTAAACCGAAATTGAAAATCAGTGCGGAGAAGGCCGCCGAAGATATTAGGTCGGGGCTGAGTGACTCTGACATGATGCAAAAGTATAGGCTGTCTCCCAACGGCCTTATCAGTCTTTACAAGAAACTGCTGGAAGCACGGGTCGTCAATCAGGATGAGATAGATCGGCGGGTCAATTCCCTGGAAACGACCGTGGAGCTTGACATTGACAAGTCTCCCTTTGAAATTGCAACAGGCACTGGCCGTAGCAAACTCAAGTGGGCCTTCAAGACCGGTGGTTGGGTATTCTCTTCGCCAGCGTTATGGGAGGGGGCAGTGTATTTCGGCAGTTGGGACGGGAATCTTTACTGTTTGGACTTGGATACCGGGCGTTCAAACTGGACTTTCAAGATGGCCGATGTGGTACGGTCATCTCCTGTTATCTGGAACGACATCGTGTACGTAGGAAGTTGGGACCACCACCTATATGCCGTCAACGCCCGCACCGGCACGCAAATATGGAAGTTCAAAACCGGCCAGGAAGTCTGGTCATCCCCTGCAATATCTGAAGGCACGGTCTACATCGGAAGCACGGATGGGATCTTGTATGCGGTAGACGCACGGCAGGGGCGGTTGAAATGGAAATTCAAGAGCCAGGGCCTGGCGTTCAATTGGGTTGAGTCTTCGCCGGTCGTAGTGAATGGTACCGTCTATTTCGGTACCCACGGAGGTGATCTCTACGCGGTAAATTCTCACACCGGTGAGGAGATCTGGAGGTTCACTGCCGGCGATTCTGTTGATTCCTCTCCAACTGTATCCAATGGCCTCATCTTGTTCGGCAGCAACGATTCCAACTTGTATGCGGTGGACTTCAGGACGCGGCAGGAACGATGGCGCTTCAAGACAGGAAACGCTGTGTATTCCTCACCTGTGGTTGTCGGAGAGGCAGTTTATTTCGGGAGCGCGGACGGGCGCCTCTACGCTCTGGAAACGAAGACAGGCCGCGAGTTATGGAGATTCAAAACGGGAGATGCCATATTCTCGTCCCCCGCATTTTCCGACGGCGCCATCTATTTCGGCAGTTCCGATCACCATCTCTATTCCGTGGATGCCGAGACCGGTGAATTGCGATGGAACTTTGAGACTGAAGGCCCTGTATCGTCATCACCAGCGGTGGCCGATGGCATAGTCTACTTCGGCAGCAACGACGGCAAATTCTACGCAGTGGCAGAGGCCACGTAGTGCTGCGGGACTATGGCTTTTACTGTCGCATGATGGATGGCACGACTGAGTCGTCCAGAGTAAGGACATAAATGATCGTGGCTGCCAGCATTATAGCCACGGCCAGCCAGACCCGCCAGTCTTTGTGGAATTGCTTGCCGCTTGATTCGCCTTCGCTCCCACGCGCGTGCCTGTGCGACTCTGAATGCTTGTGATTGTGCTGCGTCATACCTTTTCCGTCATTATCGTGACAGTAAATTCGCCGTGAGGGGCGGACCGCCAAAAACCAGCCGCAACCTACAGGGAAGATGGCATTTTGTCAATTAGACGCTCCCCACTTCATAGCGCGGTTTTTGGTAGACCTCCTGGCCTGGTGAGCCGTAGGCATACAGAGAGTAGACCCATGCCCGGCAAGACCAGGTCGCGACAATTCCGGTCGGCCTGCCGGGTAGAAAACGCCGCCGGCCAAATAACAGCTCCACCGGGGAATTCACTTTGGAAAAGCTTGCAGAGGAGCAGGCTTCCCATCCGGTACGGCCGTGCGCGTGCCATTCATGATCATAGCCAAGAACGTGTAATAACCGTTGATGCCCAGCATGTCCATGATACCCTGCTCCCCGAAACGCGCCAGTGCACGATTGTAGGTGGCATCGGAAATGCTCTTGTTCGCATGTAGCTCGCTGCAGAAGTCGTAGACGATCTCTTCGTCCTCAGGCATCCCTGCCGGTCGACGCCCCTCGGCGATGGCTCGCACCACTTCGGGCTTGATTCCCACCTTGATAGCGATCGGCTCGTGGATGTACCACTCGACTTGCTGAGTCCACTGGCGTGCGACGACGAGTATGACCAACTCGCTCAGCTTGTTGCCGATGGCGCTCTTGAAGCGCAGATACTCGCCCATGCGCTGCGCCCTGTCCATTAATTCCGGACTACGGATTAGAGGGACGAACGGACCGTATAGTGCGCCCCGGGGTCCTTTGATGATCTCTTCGGCGAATTTCTTCTGAACATCGTTCATTTTTTCCAAAGGGATGGCGGGCATGCGATCCTGAGCGATCGCGAGCACAGAAAAGGCCAGGACGAACATGCTTGCGAGAATAAGCTTTACCAGTATCATCGTCCGTCTCCAATACATAACTATTGATCGGGCCATTATACTCAACAAGAGCAGATATGACAGGCCATTTTTCGGGCGAATTCCGAGGAATTGCCGGGACGCCATGCGCATTTTCGACTCGTATTTGGCCGTCTATCGAGACCCTTGAGGACGCAATCCGTCATAAAGAGCGCTTCCCCCCGCCAACCGGGATGTTAGGGAACCAGTTGGGGCTTTACCATCCCGCCCCTGAAACGGCGCTCATCCCATGATTTCATCAAATGATTACCATTGCTTTACTGCCCGTGCTGCGGCACACTGTTCCATACACGGAGGTCGGAACTGTCTACAGGCAGGCATCGCATCAGAAGAATTGAGGAGTAAATAGCAGTGGTGGCAATCAACGAATTGTTCGATGCAATATTGAAGCGAGCGGAAGAGGCCAAGGCAAACGGCATAAAGCCCAGGTTGACCAAATCTAAATCGGAATATTTTATTACGATTCCCCAGGGGTACAAGACCCGGCTCTATAAAGTAATAATCATAAAAGGGACCAAGGGAATCAGTATCCAGACTTATGACCATGGCAAAATGCAATATAATGAGAAATTGCCGGAGGAAACCATTGAGGATGTGATGAAGAAGCTACCTCTGGACTTTCTAATAATCAGTGAGAAGGATGAGTGATTATCGTAAAGTTGGTCCTCCCTCCTAAAAATTGGTGCCATCGCCCATGGTCGGCCGATACTGGAAATAGCGAGGCCGCGGCACTGGCATGTGAAACTCACTTCTTGTATTCAAAAACCTTTTCCCCATCCATTGTCGGGACGGTCCAATATTCTTTTGAATCACCTTTAACCTGGAATTTCAAGCACTGTCCGTCGCAGCCGACCTGTTTTAGGATTACCTCCGTACCTTTTTCCATTATCAATCCGTCGGTCTTGAGATACTCGGCCGCGGCTTTGAAGTCACTCTGTGCCAAGAGCCTGAGGAGTTTTGCGAAGTCCTCCTCGGTCTTCATGGCAGGGAAGCCCCTGAGGGCAGTGGCAGCCACCGGCGCCAAAGCGTAGGAAACAGAAACCATCAGGCAAAGGCACACGGCTAATACAGCCGCAGATTTTCTCATAGTCGTTTTCCCCTTTTGGTCAATAGCTAAGATCCAGTCTTAGTATTGTTCAGACCACACTTTCCAGGGAAATCG